>NZ_CP135030.1:0-300000 GCF_039393905.1 Buchnera aphidicola (Mindarus japonicus) | reverse complement strand
TAAAAAATCGTATTTTATACAGTTATATATAAAAAATATATGTTAAAAATTTATTTGTGAAATATATGTACAAGTATAAAATATATAGATATTGAATTGTTTAATGTATACTATACACTGTAATTTATTTTTTAAAAATATATCTATTTTTATAATTTTTTATTTTTTACTATAAATTATTTTTTATTAATTTTAAATTAAAAAACAGAATTGAGAAAACAATGTTAAAAAGAACGAGAAGAACAAAAATAGTGATTACTTTAGGACCTTCCACAGATAATAACCAAGTATTAGAAAAAGTTATATTAGCTGGAGCTAACATGTTAAGGTTAAACTTTTCTCATGGAAGCACTAAAGATCATATATTAAGAGCTGAAAAAGCAAATTTTATAATTAAAAAACTTGGCTTATATATTCCATTATTAGGAGATTTACAAGGTCCTAAAATTAGAATTTCAAAGTTTAAAAAAGATAAGATATTTTTATCTTTTGATGATTCTTTTATTTTAGATGCTAATTTAGAAAAAAATCAAGGAGATTCTGAAAAAGTAGGAATAGATTATTATGATTTACCTTTAGATTTATCTCCAGGAGATATTTTATTATTAGATGATGGAAAAATTCAACTAAAAGTTTTAAAAATAGTTCAAAGAAAAATTTTTACTAAAGTAAAAATAGGAGGATATCTTTCTAATAATAAAGGAATTAATAAGTTAGGAGGGGGACTGTCAGCAAAAGCATTAACTGAAAAAGATAAATATGATATAAAAATAGCTTCAAAAATAGGAGTAGATTATTTAGCGATTTCTTTTCCAAGATCAGCAAAAGATTTAATCTTAGCTAAGAAATTAGCGTTTGATGCAGGAAGTAATGCAAAAATAATAGCAAAAATTGAAAGAGCAGAAGTAGTTTCTGATGTAAAAATTATGGAAGATATCATAACGTTTTCAGATGTTATTATGGTTGCAAGAGGAGATTTAGGTGTAGAAATAGGAGATCCAGAATTAGTTGGCGTTCAAAAAACATTAATTAGGCGTGCTCGGCAATTAAATAAAATTGTTATTACCGCGACTCAAATGATGGAATCAATGGTTTATAATCCCACTCCTACCCGTGCAGAAGTTATGGATGTTGCTAATGCAGTATTAGATGGAAGTGATGCAGTAATGTTATCGGCAGAAACAGCAGCAGGAAAATATCCTGTAGAAACTGTTATTAAAATGTCAAAAGTTTGTCAGGGAGCGGAAAAGATACCCAGTATTAATGTTTCAAGACATCGTCTTAATGTATTATTTGATAATATAGAAGAAGCTGTAGCTATGTCAGCTATGTATACTGCGAATCATTTAATAGGAGTCTCTGCTATAGTTACAATAACAGAATCTGGAAAAACAGCTTTAATGACATCTAGAATTACCTCGGGATTACCTATATTTGCTCTTTCTAGAAATATAAAAACATTAAAAATAGTTTCTTTGTATAGAGGGGTAATTCCTATATACTTTAATACTGAGAAAACAGGTTTAGATGTATCCAATGAAGCTATTTCCTTATTATGCAAAAAAGGTTTTTTAGAAAAAAATAATCTTGTGATTATAACACAAGGAGATGTACTTAATAAATCAGGAAAAACAAATATGAGTAGGATTCTTAAAGTAAAATAGTTTTTTCAATTAATAATATTTTATTAAATATAATTTAATTTTTAATAAAAATTTTTTTAATGTATATGTAAATTTTTATTCTTTAATTTATTAATCTAATAATAATATTAATCATAGTTATTTTTAACAAATTAATTAAGAATGTAATTTTTTTTAATATTAAATTAATAATAATTTTATTAAATAATATCAGATTATATAAATAAAATTTTTTTAAAAAAAATAAAGATAAATTTGCTAAAATAAATAAAAAAAGACTTAAATTTTTTAATTTATATAGAAAATTTAAAAAAATAAAAATAATTAATAAAATTAATGATTTTTATATAAACAATATAATTATTAATTTTATAACTAAACAAGTTGTAATAAATTAAAATTTATTAATTTGTTTCTTTATTTTTAAAGATAAATAATAAAAAATGATTATTTTTATTTTATATTTTTTTTATTCCTAGTTCTTTTAATTCCATATTTTTAATGGTATTAGGAGAATTTGTCATTAAACAGGAAGCACTTGTGCTTTTTGGAAATGCTATAACATCTTTAATGCTCTTGCTTTTTGTAAGAAGCATTGTTATCCGATCTAGTCCTATTGCTATTCCTCCATGTGGTGGGGTTCCATAAGTTAATGCTTTTAGAAAAAAACTAAAACTTTTTTTTTGTAATTTTTTAGGAATTTTTAATATATTAAATATAGTTTTTTGCATTTCTTTTGTATTGATCCTAATAGAGCCTCCTCCAATTTCACATCCATTAATAACAAGATCATAGGAGTTAGATAAAGCGTTTTCTGGATCTTTTTTTAAATCTTTTATTTTATATTTCTTAGGTGCAGTAAAAGGATGATGAACGGAATGATAATTTCCTAAATCATCTTTTTTAAACATTGGAAAATCTATAATCCATACAGGTTTCCATTCATTCTTATTAATCATATCAAAATTTTCTGCTATTTTTGTTCTCAGTTTTCCTAATGAAAAATTAACAATGCTCCTATTGTCGGCGACAATTAATAGTAAATCATTATTTTTAATATCTATTAAATTTAATAATTTATTAATTATATTAGTTGAAAAAATAGGATTTATTGAACCTTTAAATCCATTTTTTTTATCAAGTATATTTTTTACTTTGATTAAATGTAATTTTTTAACATTATATTTTCTAAGATATCTTTCATAGTCTTCTATTTTTTTTCTGCTTATTTTAAAACTATTGGAAATATGTAAACCAGCTATACGATAATCTTTGTTATTATTTTTTGTTAAATTAAAAAAAGAAAAATTTTTTTTAAAAATATAAGAAAAATCAATTATTTTAAGAGGATTTCTTAAGTCAGGTTTGTCTGATCCGTATTCATTAACAGCTTGAAAATAAGTAAGAACAGGAAACTTTTTTATATTTACATTAATAATATTTTTCCATAAGTAACAAATCATTTTCTCTATAAATTTACGAATTTTTTTTTCTTTAATAAATGACATTTCAATATCAATTTGAGTAAATTCAGGTTGTCTATCAGACCTTAAATCTTCGTCTCTAAAACATTTAACAATTTGATAATATTTATCAAAACCAGATATCATTAATAACTGTTTAAATAGTTGAGGAGATTGAGGTAAAGCATAAAACTTTCCTTTATGAATTCTACTGGGTATTAAATAATCTTTAGCCCCTTCTGGCGTTGATTTGCTTAATATTGGTGTTTCAATATCTAAAAAATTGTTTTTCTTCATAAAGTTTCTAATTAACATTGAAATATTATTTCTAATTTTTAGATTATTGAATAATTTTGGGTTTCTTAAATCTAAATAACGATATTTAAATCTTATCTCTTCGTTGTTTTCATAATTAGAATCTAGAGGTAATGGTTTAGAATGATTAAAAATTTTTAATTTTTTAACTAATATTTCTATTTCCCCAGTAGGTAAAGTTAAATTTTTATTTTTTTTTTCTCTTTCTTTAACAACTCCAAAAATTTGAATACAAGATTCTTGTTTTAATAAAATTGATTTTTGAAATGTTTTTTTATCTTCTGAATTAAAAACTATTTGTATAATTCCTTCTTTATCTCTCATATCTATAAAGATAATATTTCCTAAATTTCTTATTTTATTTATCCAACCGCATAATCGTACATATTTATTAACATCAGATAATTTGATCTGCCCACAATATTTTGTTCTCATAAAATTCCTAATTATTTTTTTATTAGATAGATAAATATTTATTTTTTATTTTTATAGTTTAAAAAAATATTTTTTAAAAAAGTATATATATATTTATTGAGTAGAAAATATTATTTTATTTTTTTCTAAAAAACTTGAATATTAATTCTATTATTAAATTTTTGTATAAAGAATATTTTTTTGTTAGAAAAAATAAAATTAAGAAAAATATATATAAAAAAAATTATTTTATTGATAGAAAATATCAAATATTAAAAGTTAACCATTACCAAAAAATATTATTTTTTTTAAATCAAAAATTATTTAAATGTTATTAAATTAATAATTTTTATAAAAAAGTAAAAATTTATAAATATTTTGTTTAAACATAAACAAGTTTTATTTTTATAAAATAAATATGTTAATGTATTAACAAAATTTTTTTTAAAAAAATAATTTAATTAAAACAGAAATAGGAAAAAATATTTATTTTTTTTATCTGCTTCTAAAAATTATTCTTCCTTTAGTAAGATCGTAAGGTGTTAACTCTACTGTTACTTTATCTCCTGTAAGGATGCGAATATAATTTTTTCTCATTTTTCCTGATATATGTGCGGTAATTAAATGATCGTTTTCTAATTTTACACGAAACATTGTATTTGGAAGTGTGTCTATAACGGTTCCCTGCATTTCTATATTTTCTTCTTTAGGCATGATTTTCTCGGTTTAAAAAACATTTGTTTTATATAATTTATCATTAATAATAATATTTATATTTTTTTTAATAAAATCAGGAGGATATTTGAAGATATTTTTCGGCATCGATAGCTGCCATACAGCCGCTAGCCGATGAAGTAATAGCTTGTCTGTAAATATGATCAGTAACATCTCCAGCAGCAAAAATTCCTTCTATGCTAGTTTGAGTTTTATATCCATGAAAATTCGAAAGATTAGTTTTTATATAACCATTTTTCATTTTTAGTTGTTTTCTAAAAATATTTGTATTTGGAGTATTTCCTATACAAATAAAAACTCCTGAAAGATTTATTGATTTAGAAATATCATTATTTTTTTCAGAAATTATTTTTATACCTGTTAACTCTTTATTATTTCCTATGAATTTTTTAACTGAATAATTCATATAAGGAACAATTTTTTTTTCTTGAATTTTTTTATTTAAACGGGCAATTAAAATTTTTTCTGCTGTAAAAAATGGTTTTCTATGGATTAAATAAATTTTAGAAACTATATTTGATAAATATAAAGCTTCTTCTATTGCTGTATTTCCTCCACCTATAATTGCAATATTTTTTTCTTTATAAAAAAAACCGTCGCATATAGCACATGTTGAAATCCCTTTTCCGAGAAATTTTTTTTCAGAATTTATACCTAGATATTTTGGAGATGCCCCAGTTGCAATAATTACTGATTTAGCAACATACTCGTATTCTTCTCCAGTTAATTTAAATGGAAAAATTTTGAAATTTACACTCAATATTTCATCAGATATAATTTCAGAGTTAAACTTTATAGCATGTTTTTTCATTCGATCCATCAATTCTGATCCAGTTAAAGAGCTAATATCACCAGGCCAATTTTCAATATTTTCAGTTTTTGTTAATTGTCCTCCCGGAATTATACCGGTAATTAAAGTAGGTTTAAGGTTCGCTCTAGCTGCATATATCGCAGCTGTATACCCAGCTGGTCCAGTTCCTATAATAATAAGTTTCCTACTTTTTAATGATTTCATATTATATGTTTCCTTAAAAAAAAACATTTTTTTAATTTTTTATCAGTATTAGGAAATTAATAATTTTGAATTATTAATAAGAAATTTATTTTTTCTATTCAGAAAAATTATATCATGATTTTTTTTTTTTTAATAGATAATTTAAAGATGTTTTTTTAGTATAAAAAACAATTTCTTTAAAAAAATGTTAAACGGTTTTTAACTTATTAAACTAAAAAAATATTTTTTAAACATTTTTTTAATTAAAAGTATTGCTTAAATCATTAATTCATAAATATTTATATATTTTATGAAAGTATATTTATGTAATGTTTCTATTACATAAAAAAATTGAATTTTTTATTTTTAATTCTTTATTAATAAAAATATTTTTTTGTATTTAAAAGTAATATATTATAATTATAGCTTTAGTTAACTAAGAAAATAAATTAATTATGATAGACAAGAATTTATTACGAAATCAATTAGATATTGTTAATAAAAAATTATTAATGCGAGGATTTACCTTAAATATTGAAAAAATTCAAGAAATGGAGAGAAGTCGAAAAATTTTCCAAGTAAAAACGGAAAATTTACAAGCTATTCGAAATAATTTATCTAAAAAAATAGGAATTTTAAAAAGAATCAAAAAAAATACTTTAGAAATTGAGAACGAAGTTTCAATTATCAATAAAAAAATATATAAATATCGAAATAAATTAAAAATTTTTGAATTAGATTTATTTAAAATTTATAGTGAAATCCCCAATATACCATCAGAAGATACAATTTTTACTTGTATAGAAAATAAAAATCAAGAAATAATGAAGTGGGGAAATATTAAAAAATTTAATTTTAAAATTAAAGATCATATTGAATTAGGAAAAAATTTAAAAGGATTAGATTGGAAATCTTCAGCAAAGATATCTGGATCAAAATTTGTTGTTATGAAAGGGAAAATAGCCTTATTACATCGTGCTTTAAGCCAATTTATGATAGATACTCATACTATTGAACATGGATATCTAGAAACTTATGTGCCTTATTTAGTTAATTCAGAAAGTTTGTATGGAACAGGACAACTACCTAAATTTAGTTCGGATTTGTTTCATATTCAATCTTCTGAAAAAATAAATGAAAAAATTCAATATACATTAATTCCAACAGCAGAAGTTCCTTTAACTAATTTAATTCGGGATAAAATTTTTAACAAAGAAGATCTACCAATTAAACTAACTGCTCTCACACCTTGTTTTAGATTAGAACCTTCTTCTTATGGAAAAGAATCTAAAGGTTTAATTAGAATGCATCAATTTGAGAAAGTAGAAATAGTACAAATTGTAAATCCTAAATATTCTATGGAAGCATTAGAAGAATTAACCTTACATGCCGAAAAAATATTACAATTATTGAATTTACCTTATAGAAAAGTACAGTTATGTCCAAAGGAATTAGGATTTTCTTCTTCAAAAACTTATGATTTGGAAGTTTGGTTTCCATTTCAAAAAAAATATAGAGAAATATCTTCTTGTTCAAATATGATTGATTTTCAAGCAAGAAGAATGAAATCTAAATATAAAAGTAGTTCTAAAAAAACAAAAAAAAAGTTTCTTCATACTATAAACGGTTCTGCCTTAGCTCTAAGTAGAACACTAGGAGCAATAATAGAAAATTATCAATTAGAAAATGGTGCTATTGAAGTACCATTGGTACTACAAAACAAATATATGAATGGACTGAAAATAATTTCTTAAAAAATATCTTTTTGTAGTTTTCGTAAAAAATGTTGGTGAATAATATGAATACGACTTATAATTTTAGTGCTGGTCCTTCTATGATACCTAAAGATATTTTAACTCAGTATAAAAAAGAATTTTATAATTGGAGAAATTTAGGAGCTTCAGTTATAGAGATTAGTCACAGAAGTGTTGAATTTATGAAAGTAGTAGAAGAATGTGAAAAAAATTTACGATTTTTAATGAACATTCCAAGTGATTATCACGTTTTATTTTTTTCAGGTGGGGCAAGGGGGCAATTTTCAGCTATTCCGATGAATTTAACAAAAAAAAATCAACTTACTGATTATGTTTGTAGTGGTTATTGGTCTAATGCCGCTTTTGAAGAAGCTAAAAAATATTGTTTACCTCAAAGAATTAATGTTATTAAACATAACAATAATCGAATAAACATTCTTCCATTTTCAGAATGGAAGCTTAATAAACAATCTTCTTATGTTCATTATTGTCCTAATGAAACTCTAGAAGGAATAGAAATAAAAGAAGAACCTAATTTTTTAAACAAAATAATAATAGGAGATTTTTCTTCAACTATTTTATCTAGACGTATTGATGTTAGTAAATATGGGTTAATTTATGCTAGCGCTCAAAAAAATATATCTTCTTCTGGAGTAACACTAGTTATTATCAGAAAAGACTTAATTACAAGTAAAAAAAAGTTAGTTCCTTCTATTCTAGATTATAATATAGCAATAAAACATCAATCTATGTTTAATACACCGGTTACATTTTCTTGGTATTTAGCAGGTTTAGTTGTGAAATGGTTAATAAAGCAAGGTGGTTTAGAAGAAATAGAAAAGAAAAATGAAATAAAAGCCAATTTACTTTATGAAAAAATAGATACTACAGATTTTTATATTAATAATATCAGTAAAAAGTATAGATCGTATATGAATGTTCCATTTTATCTGAAAAATGAAAAATTAAATAAAGCTTTTATAAAAGAAGCACTATCTTTTGGTTTGTATGCTTTAAAAGGACATAAAATAGTAGGTGGAATAAGAGCTTCAATTTATAATGCAATGCCTATAGAGGGAGTAAAAAAATTGATAAATTTTATGAATTATTTTGAAAAAAAATATAAATAAATCTTTTTTTGCATAACATTTTTCGGATTTTTTAAAATTTATTTAAAATAAATACTTGAGTTTTTATATTATGAATAAAAAAATAAAATTAGAAGCTATAAAAAAAATAAATGGAAATATTTATTTACCAGGTTCAAAAAGTATTTCTAATAGAGTATTACTTTTATCTGCTATATCAAATGGAAAAACTGAAATAAAAAATTTGTTAGATAGCGATGATACTAGATATATGTTAGAAGCATTACAAACTTTAGGAATTCAATATAAATTATTTAATAAAAAAAAATCTTGTATAATTTATGGGAACATTAAAGCTTTTAAAGTTCTTAAAAAAACAACTTTTTTTTTAGGAAATGCAGGAACAGTAGTTAGACCTCTAACGGCTCTTTTTTCTCTTAAAAAAAATAATGTAGAATTAACAGGCGATCCCAGAATGCTTGAAAGACCAATTAAACATTTAGTTGATGCTCTTAAACAAGGTGGTGCTGATATTGTATATCTTAAAGAAAAAGGATTTCTTCCTATTTTTATTAAAGGAGGATATGTTGGAGGAGATATTTATCTTAAAGGAAACATTTCCAGTCAATTTTTAACAGCTTTATTAATAGTTTCTCCTTTATCAAAAAATAACACAAACATTTTTATATTAGGTGAATTGGTATCTAAACCATATATAAAATTAACAATTGAATTAATGAAGAAATTTGGAGTTTTAGTTAAAAATAATAGATATCGTTCTTTTTTTATTCAAGGAAATCAAAACTATAAGACTCCTGGAGAATTTAATATAGAAGGAGATGCTTCATCAGCTTCTTATTTTTTAGCCGCAGCTGCTATTAAAGGAGGAACGGTTAAAGTGCATGGAATTGGAAAAAAAAGTTTACAAGGAGATGTGCGATTTGCCGATGTTTTAGAAAAAATGGGTGCTAAAATTACTTGGGGCTCTAATTTTATTTCTTGTACTAAAAATCAACTAAATGCAGTTCAATTAGATATGAATCATATTCCAGATGCAGCTATGACTATAGCAATAGTTGCATTATTTTCTAAAGGAATAACTAAAATTAAAAATGTATATAATTGGAGATTAAAAGAAAGTGATCGTTTATTAGCTATGGCTACAGAGTTAAAAAAAATAGGAGCTTTTGTTAAAGAAGGAAAAGATTACATTTTAATTAAACCTCCTGAAAAATTTTTACATGCAGAAATTAGCACTTATAATGATCATCGTATAGCAATGTGTTTTTCTTTAATAGCATTATCTAATATTTCAGTAACTATTTTAAATCCCCAATGTGTAAATAAAACATTTCCAACATATTTTAATGAACTTCAAAAAATTAGTACTTATAATTAGTTTTTTAAAATAGAATTGATTTATTTATAAAATTCTTTTATATCTTAAATTTAAGATGTTAAAAAAATCAATAATTTTTGAACAACTAAATTAGTTAATAAATTAAAAATTATAGAAATTTAATATATTTATAATTAAAGTACACTAATTTGGTTTTAACAGGAGAAAAAAATGAATATACTTGCTCCTGTAATTACTATAGATGGACCCAGCGGGGCCGGAAAAAGTGTTATATGTAAAGCTATAGCAAATAAATTAAATTGGTTTTTTCTTGAATCAGGAATTATTTATAGAGCTTTAGCATTAATAGTTATAGAAAATAATATTTCTATTTTAGATTTAGATTTAATCTCAATTTCAAAAAATTTAAAATTTGAGATTTTAAAAAAAGAAAATAATTTTTTATTTTTTTCTAATGGAAAAAATATATCTAAAAAAATTATTTTTCAAAAAGTTAGTGATATAGCTTCACAATTAGCTATGCTTCCTCATGTTCGAAATGCTTTATTAAAAAAACAACGAATGTTTCAAAAATTCCCAGGATTAGTAGCTAATGGTAGAGATATGGGTACAGTAGTATTTCCAGAAGCTGAAATAAAATTTTTTTTAAAAGCTGATTTAATTAGTCGTGTTAATAGAAGAATGCTGGAATTAAAGAAAAAAGGTTTATTTATTAATGCGAATCGATTATTTTTTGAAATGAAAAAAAGAGATAACCGAGATTATACTCGAACTATTTCTCCTTTAATGCCAGCAAAAAATGCTATAATCATTGATTCAACAAATATGAATGTTAAAGAAGTATTTACATTATGCATGCATTATATAAATGAAAAATATAAAAAAGAAATAAAAAAAAGTATTTAATTTACGGTTTTATAAAATGGATATTATAAATAAATATAAACAATATTTAATTAGAAGGATTCTAATTAGAAATTTAAGATGAATTTTCTAAAGAACTATTAATATGACAGAATCTTTTTCAGAATTATTTGAAGAGTCTCTTAAAGAGATTAAAACCCGACCCGGATCAATTATTCAAGGTACTATTATTTCAATTAATAAAGATGTAGTACTAGTAGATGCAGGACTAAAATCTGAGTCTATTATTCCAATCGAACAATTTAAAAATTCTAAAGGAAAAATAGAAATTTCTGTTGGTGAAGTAATTGACGTAGCTTTAGATGCTATAGAAGATGGATTTGGAGAAACAATACTTTCTAGAGAAAAAGCAAAACGACATGAAGCATGGATTTTATTAGAAAAAGCTTACGAAAATTCAGAAACTATAGTTGGAATCATCAATGGAAAAGTAAAAGGTGGTTTTACAGTTGAATTAAATGATATTCGAGCATTTTTACCTGGTTCATTAGTAGATATTCGCCCAATTAGAGATACTATTCATTTTGAAGGTAAAGAACTAGAGTTTAAAGTAATTAAATTAGACCAAAAAAGAAACAATGTAGTAGTCTCTCGTAGAGCTGTTATTGAATCAGAAAATAGTGCTGAAAGAAATCAATTATTAGAAAGTCTTAAGGAAGGAGCTACAGTCAAAGGAATAGTTAAAAATTTAACTGATTATGGAGCTTTTGTAGATTTAGGTGGGGTAGATGGTTTATTGCATATTACTGATATGGCATGGAAAAGAGTAAAACATCCTAGTGAAATTGTTAGTGTAGGGGATGATATTTTAGTAACTATTTTAAAATTTGATCGAGAAAAAATTAGAGTTTCTTTAGGATTAAAACAGTTAGGTGAAGATCCTTGGGTTGAGATTGCTAAAAAATATCCCGAAGGAACTAAATTAAAAGGAAGGGTAACAAACTTAACTGATTATGGATGTTTTGTAGAAATTAAAGAAGGAGTAGAAGGATTAGTTCATGTTTCAGAAATGGATTGGACAAATAAAAATATTCATCCTTCTAAAGTTGTAAATGTTAATAATATAGTAGAAGTTATGGTATTAGATATTGATGAAGAAAGAAGAAGAATTTCATTAGGATTAAAACAATGTACTTTAAATCCTTGGAAAGAGTTTTCTGAAACACATCAGAAAGGATGTCATGTTATTGGAAAAATTAAATCTATTACTGATTTTGGAATTTTTATAGGTTTAAAAGGGGGTATCGATGGTTTAGTTCATTTATCAGATATTTCCTGGACAATTCCCGGAGAAATAGCAGTTCAAAAATATAAAAAAACTGACGAAATTAAAGCTGTTGTTTTACAGGTTGATTCTGAAAGAGAAAGAATTTCTTTAGGAATTAAACAATTACATGAAGATCCTTTAAATCAATTTATTAATACTAATAAGAAAAATGCAATAACTTCAGGAAAAATAATTTCGATTGATAATAAAAGCATAATAGTTAGTTTGGAAAATAATTTAGAAGGAATTATTAAAGTTTCTGACTCTACAGAAACATTCAAAAAAAATAAACAAAATAATTATTTTAAAATCGGAAATCTAATTACAGTAAAAATTAATAATGTTGATAGAAAAAATCGAGTTATTTATCTTTCTTTTCAAGAAAAAGAAAAGAATAAAGAAAAAAAGATAAATAGTGTAAAAAATTCCAAACCAAAAGATGAAAAATTTTCAAATGTTATGTTTGAAGCTTTTAAAGCAGCAAAAAATAGTGAATAAATTTTATTTTTCATATATTAAAAATATTTAATTTATTAAATTTGTAAAAAAAAATTTTCTGAAGTACTTAAAGTACTTCAGAAACATAATTTTAATATTTTTTGGAGTTACAATTATATGAACTTACCATTGGTAATAGCTAATTGGAAATTGAATGGAAGTAAGAAAATATTCTCTTCATTATTAGATTTTTTAAAAAAAAATGAAGAGATTTTTAAAAAAAAGTGCAAGCTTAGTATAGCCCCTTCATATATTTATTTATATAAATTTAAAGAAATTATCAAACAAAATAAATGGATTCAATTAAGTGCTCAAAATGTTGATATTCATCTTTCAGGAGCTTTTACTGGAGAAATATCACCATTAATGTTAAAAGATATGCTAGTAAAAACTGTTATCATCGGTCATTCTGAAAGAAGAATTTTTCATAATGAAGATGAATATTTAGTTGCTAAAAAATTTTGTTTACTAAAGCAAGAAAATTTAATTCCTGTTTTATGTATAGGAGAAACTTTAGAAGAAAAAAAGAATAACAAAACTATAGATGTTTGTAAAAAGCAAATAGATATTATTTTTAATTTGGTTGGAAAAAACGCATTTGATAATACTATTATTGCTTATGAACCTGTTTGGTCTATTGGTTCTGGAAAATCCGCGAATTCTAAAGAAGTTCAATTTATTTTACATTCTTTAAAAACGTATATTAGAAAAAAATCTATTCCTTCATTAAATAATTTTTATTTATTATATGGTGGTTCTGTAAACGAAAAAAACATTGAACTTTTTTGTAAAGAAAAAGATATAGATGGATTTTTAGTAGGCACAGCTTGTTTAAGTTTTCATATTTTTTTAAATGTTTTAAAAAAAATTTTTTAAAAAAAATAAAAAAATATTTATTTAAGTATATTTTTTTAAAGTTATTCTATTCTTTAATAGAAATAGCGCCGGTTTACCCGGCACCAAATTTATTTAAAATAATTTCCTAGCTGTTTCTAACCAATCTTTTTTAAAAGGACGTCTCATATTTTTTAAAGCATCAATAATATCATGATGAACCATTTTTTCATTTTGTATACCGATACATCTTCCATTATTGTATCCTTGTAATGATAATTCGATAGAATATGCTCCCATACGAGAAGCTAAAATCCTATCGTATACTACAGGAGATCCTCCTCTTTGAATATGACCTAAAATAGTGGCTCTTGTTTCTCTTCCAGTTTCTTTTTCAATATATTTTGCTAGTTCTTCTATATCGCATATATATTCTGTAATAGCAACTATTGCATGCTTTTTGCCTTTTTTAATACCTCTTTTAATTTCAAGTAATAATTCTTCCTTTTTATATTCTAATTCAGGTAATAATATAAATTCACAGCCTCCTGCTATTGCTGCACCTAAAGTCAAATCTCCACAAGTTCTTCCCATCATTTCAACAATAGAAATTCTTTGATGAGATGAAGAAGTATCTCTTAATCTATCTATAGCTTCAACAACTGTACCTAATGCTGTAAAATACCCTATCGTATAGTCTGTACCTGGAATATCATTATCAATTGTAGCTGGTAAACTAATGCATGGAAATCCCATTTCTGAAATTAATTTTGCTCCTACATACGATCCATCCCCTCCAATGACAATTAAAACATCTATTCCATTGTTCTTCATATTTGAAATAGCAGTAGAACGTATATTTTTTTTAGAAAATTCAGGAAATCTTGCTGAACCTAAAAAAGTTCCTCCTTTATTAATAATATCTGATACGCTATATCTATCTAAATTTTTCATCTTATTTTTAAATAAACCTAAAAAACCATCATATATTCCAATAACTTCTAATTTTTCACTAATTCCTGCTCGTACAACACTTCGTATAGCTGCATTCATACCTGGAGAATCTCCTCCACTAGTGAGTACACCAATCCTCTTAATCATTTTTATCCCCAGATAGTTTAAATTACATATAAAAATTTTATAATTTTCGAATATTTTTTTTCTTTTTTGAAAAATATAAATTTATATAACTTTTAATAAAATAATGCAGAAAACACTTTAAGAAGTTTAAAATTTTTTATTTAAAAATAATACAAATAATTTACTTTTTAAGAAAATAATATTTAATAGGAATTAATTTTTCATCAAACTCATAAACAATTGGGGTGCCAGTAGGTACATCTAAATTTATTATTTGATTATCTTCAATATTAGACAAATGTTTAATTAGAGCTCTTAAAGAATTTCCATGAGCTACTATTAAAATAGTTTGGTTTTTTTTTATTTTAGGAAATATTTCCTTATTCCAAAAAGGAACTACTCTATTTTTTGTCATTCTTAAACTTTCTGACATTGGTTTTTCTAAATCATTTACTTTTCGATATTTATTGTCGTATCCTGAATAAACTTGATCAATGTTTTCTAATTCTGGAGGAACAATTTCATAGCCTCTCCTCCATTGTTCGACAGTTTCTTTCCCATATTTTAAAATTGTTTCTGATTTATTTAAGCCTTGCAACAATCCGTAATGTCTTTCATTAAGACGCCATGTTTTTTTTATTGGTAACCAAGATTGATTTAGTTCGATTAAAATATTCCATAATGTATGAATTGCTCGTTTTAATAACGATGTAAAACAATAATCAAAATTAAAATTTTTAGATTTTAATAATTTTCCAGAATTCTTTGCTTCTAATAAACCTTGTTTAGATAAATCGATATCATGCCAACCTGTAAATCTATTTAATTTATTCCATTGACTTTCTCCGTGACGAATTAAAACCATTTTTGTAATTTTCATAGATATTCCTTAATTGTATAATTTTAAAAAATTTTTTATTAAATATTTTTTTAAAGTAAAATTAATATAATTATCATTATAAATAATATATTTTTTTAATAAAAAAATAAGGTTTATTAAAAATAATAATTTTATTTTATCTTTATAGTTCTAAGAATAATGTTGGTATATTTTCTAATGTTTCTTTTAAATAATTTAAAAAATTTATAGATTCTTTTCCATCTATAATCCGATGATCATAAGACAATGATAAATACATCATTGGGGCTATTTTTATTTCATTATTTATTACTATAGCTCGATCTTTGATAGTATGCATTCCTAAGATAGCTGCTTGAGGAAAATTAATAATAGGAGTTGATAACAAAGATCCGAAAACTCCACCATTTGTAATAGTAAAAGTTCCATTTTCAAGTTCTTTAATGTCTAATTTACCTTTATTTCCCTGCTCAGAAAAATATTTTATTTTTTTTTCTATTTTTGAAATACTCATTTCATTTGCATTTTTTAAAACAGGGGTAATTAAACCTCTTTCCGTAGAAACAGCAATATTGATATCAAAATAATTGAATTGTATTAAATCATCGTCTTTAACAGAGGAATTAATTGAAGGAATTTTTTTTAAACATTCTATAACTGCTTTAATAAAAAAAGACATTAAACCCAATTTAATTCCGTGTTTATTTTTAAAATAAATACCATATTTTTTTCTGTATTTAATAATAGATTCCATGTTAACTTCATTAAAAGTTGTTAACATAGCAGTAGAATTTTTTGCAAGAAGTAGACGTTCAGATATGCACTTTCTTAAAGGACTCATTTTTTTTCTTGTTGTACTTCTAATATCTGAATTTAAATTTATCTCGTTTTTTTTAGGTAAAAATAATGGTTTATTTTCTATGTTATTAATAACATTATTTTGTATTTTAAAGAAATTTTCTTTTTTATTTTCTTGTTTTGAAAATGAAAAATCTTGATTTATTAGAATATTATTTTTTTCAGAAGATAAAGATCTTCTTAAAGATGGACTGCAATGTTTTTCTTTATTTTCTTTATTTAATTTTTTTTCTTCCTTATTTTTTTTTTCAACAACTTCTCCTAAAATTTGTTTAGATGTTACAATTGATCCTTCTTTTTCAAGAATTTTAGAAAGAATTCCTTCAGAAGAAGACGGTATTTCTAATATTACTTTATCCGTTTCGATATCTACTAAAATCTCGTCTTTTAGAATAATATCCCCAGTTTTTTTATGCCATGATGCAACAGTGGCATTTAAAACAGATTCTGGAAGATCTGGCACTAATATGTCTATTTTTTTCATTTTTCCCTTAATTATTTTCTAAATTATATTTAGAGCATCAAAAATTATTTTTTGTTGTTCTTTTTGATGAATATAAAAAGATCCTGTAGCTGGTGAAGATGATTTAGGACGACCTATGTAATTAATTTGTTGATCTTTAAACATTATTTTTTTTAAATAATTTTTAACATAGTTCCATGAACCTTGATTTTTCGGTTCTTCTTGACACCAAATAATATCATTAATATTATTTAAATATTGAAATATTTTTGTAACTTCCTTATTAGGAAAAGGATATAAATTTTCTATTCTAACTATTAAAATATCGTTTTTTTTATTTTTTATTTGATTCATTAATAGTTCATAATATATTTTTCCAGAACAAAAAATAATTTTCCTTATTTTTTGTTTTTTAACTTTGTTAATTTCATAAAGAACTGTTTTAAAATTTTTATATTTTAAATTTTCTAAAGAGGAAAATGTTAATGGATTTCTTAAAAGTGACTTTGGAGAAAAAATAATTAAAGGTTTTTTATTTTCTTTATAAACATGTTCAGTTAATAAATGATACATTTGTCCAGATGTTGTAGGAATAGAAATTTGCATATTTTTCTTAGCGCATAACTGTAGAAAACGCTCTAATCTTCCCGAAGAATGTTCAGGTCCCTGCCCTTCATATCCATGAGGTAGTAATAATACTAATCCACTTTTTTGATTCCATTTTTCTTCTCCTGAACTTAAAAATTGATCAATAACTATTTGTGCTCCATTAGAAAAATCTCCAAACTGTGCTTCCCAAACAACTAGCATTTCTTTATTAGTAAAACTATAACCGTATTCAAAAGCTAAAGCTGCTTCTTCTGATAAAACGGAATCCCAAATATAAAATTTGGATTTTTTAAATTCAGAAAAAGATTTTAATGGAGTATAAGTTTCTCCACTTTTTTGATCATGAATTACAGCATGTCTATGAAAAAAAGTTCCTCTACAAACATCTTCTCCTGTTATTCTGCAAGAAATATTTTGATTCAATAAAGTCCCATAAGCTAATAATTCTGCAGTACCCCAATCTATTTTTTTTTTCCCCTCTGCCATTTCTAATCTTTCGTTGTATATATTTTTTATTTTTTTATGTAGATTAATTGTAATAGGTATTGAAAAAATATTTTTAGCTATTTTTTCAATATTTTTAGAGGAAATATTTTTTTTATAATTCGAATAATTTTCACTTTCTTTTGTTTTTGTTGATAAAAATTTATTTTTTTTTGTATTTATATTGAGATATTGTTCATATTCTATATCTAATTTTTTACGATAATCTAATGACATTAGTTCTGCTTCATCTGAATTTATTATTTTTTTTTGTATTAATTTATTTTCATATAACGTTTTTACAGTTTTATGATTTTTAATTTTTTGATACATTATAGGTTGTGTTACAGAAGGATCATCAACTTCATTATGTCCTAATCTTCTATAACAAACTAAATCTATAAAAATATCTTTTTTAAATATATTTCTATATTTTACAGCTAATTTAGAAATAAAAACAGCCGCTTCTGGATCGTCTGCATTAATATGAAATATTGGAGATTGAATCATTTTAGCAATATCACTACAATAATTAGAAGATCTTAAATCTTTTTGATTTGAAGTCGTAAATCCTATTTGATTATTAATTATGATATGAATACTCCCACCAACATTATATCCTCTTGTCTGAGACATGTTTAAAGTTTCTTGTACCACCCCTTGTCCGGTAATAGAAGCATCTCCATGAATAATTATGGGAATAATGTTATTACTATTAAATATTTTTTTTTTATCTAAATCTGCTCTAACAGAGCCAAGAACAACAGGGGAAATAATTTCTAAATGAGAGGGATTAAAATGTAAATCTATTAAAATTTCATTTATTTCTTTTAGTTTTGATTTAAAACCCATATGGTATTTCACATCTCCACTATATAAATTTTCAAAATTTTTTGGAGCAAATTCAGAAAAAATATTTCTTATTTTTTTCCCTACAATGTTAGCTAATACATTTATTCTTCCCCTATGTGCCATACCTAATGATATTTTTGAAACTAGTAATTTACTAGATTGAAATATCATTTCAGATAACATTGGTATTAATGTTTCTGAACCTTCTAAAGAAAATCTTTTAACTCCTGGGAATTTTATGTTTAAGTATTTTTCTAAACTTTCAGCTGAAATTAAATATTTTAAAATTTTTTTTTGTTTATTTTTATTAAAAGAAAAATTTTCATTTATCGATTCAATATTTTCTTGTATCCAATTTCTTTCTTCATTATTTTCAATATGCTTATATTCAATTCCTATGGAACTAGAATATATTTTCTTTAAGTCAGAATAAAGATTTTTTAAAGAGAAATATTTTTTATTATTATTTAAATAATAAAAATTTTTATTTTGAATAAATTGATTTATGTTTGTTTCATAACTAGAAATTCTCATATTTTTTTTAAATTCTATTTTATGACTTTCTAATGGGTTTAATTTTGCATATCTATGTCCATATTTTCTAAATAAATCAATTAATTTGAATATTTTAAAGGAAAAATTATTTATTTTTTTATTTTTTAATTTTTCATTTTTAAGAAATTTATCAGTAAAAGTATTACTTTTATTTTTTGTTTTTTCAAAAAAATATAAAAAATTCTTCTTCCAATTTTTATCTATTAAATTTGGATGATTTAAAAATTGTTGGTATAAACTTTCTACATAAAATTGATTACTATTTATTATGTTAAGAAAATCATTCCATGATTCATTATATTTACTATTCATAAAATTTCCTTAAGTTTTTAAAATTAAAAAATATTTTTTATTAATGATAAAATTTTTATTTTTTAAATATTTATAATTTTTTAGATACTTATTATATATTTTTGTGTATCTTTATAAATTTTATATTTTAAAAAAAATATTTATACTGGATTATGAATATCAAAAAAAGAAGCATTTAAACCATGTCTTTTTTTTAACCATTTAGTTAAAGTTTTTATTCCATCTATTTCGCTAGCATGATGTCCTATAGAAAAAAAATGAATTTGATTTTCCCTAACAAAATGAATTGTTTCTTCAGACATTTCTCCAGTTAAAAATGCGTCAATTCCAAATTTAACAGCATTTTCTATAAATTTTTGTCCTTTTCCACTACACCAAGCTATTTTATCAATATATTTTTTTTTATAAGGTTCATAATAAAAAGGAATTCTATGGTATGTATCAATAATTTTTTTTTCTAATTCTTTCCCTGTTATTTTTTTTTTAAATCTACCCCACGGTAATATAGGTAATATATTCCCAATAACTTCTATATTCAATTTATTTGCTATTTGTCTATTATTTCCCATCTTTTTGTGTATATCTAAAGGAAGATGCCAGCTATACAAATTGATATCATTACATAATAATGTTTGAATTCTTTTTTTTAAAATTCCTGTAATAGGTCTGGGATCATTATTCCAAAAATAACCATGATGAACAATAATTGCATCTGCTTTTTCTTTTACGGCTAAATCTAATAAATTTTGACAAGCTGTTACTCCAGTGACTATTTTTTTTATATTTTTTTTTCCTTCTATTTGCAATCCATTAGGTGTAAAATCTTTAATTAATTCACTATTTAATTTTTTATTAACTATTTTTTCTAGAGTTGTATTTAACACTGTAAAAATGCTCCATTTTTTAATTTTTTATTTACTATTTTTAGCTTTTGTAAATTCTTCGCAAAAGTATTTTTTTGTTGATTGATAGTTAACAATTGGATTAGGATAATTAATTTTATACTTTTTCTTATTTTTCCATTTTTCTGGATGATGTATATATTTAATAGGTATTTTCTTTAGTTCAGGACAAAAAGAATATATAAATTTTCCTTTTGGATCAAATTTTTCACTTTGTATAGTTGGATTTAAAATTCTAAAATATGGAACAGAATCAAACCCTACTGAAGCTGTCCACTGCCATCCTCCAATATTAGAAGAAAAATCTCCGTCAATCAATTGAGACATAAAATATCTAGCTCCTTTTCTCCAATCTATCAAAAGATTTTTAGTTAAAAATGAGGCTGTAATCATTCTTAATCTATTATGCATCCAACCAGTTTTCTTTAATTGTCTCATAGCAGCATCTATTATAGGATAGCCAGTTGTTCCATTTTTCCAAGAAGAAAAATGTTGATCATTGTTACTCCATTTTATATTTTTTTCCCAAAAAAAAATAGATTGTTCTTTACTAATTAAAGAATATGCGCTTAATGTATGTTTATAAAATTCCCTCCAAATAAGTTCATTTAACCAAGTTATTTTATCATTATTAATATTTTTAAAAGAAATTTTTTCTTTAAATATTTTAGCTAAACATTGCCTTGGGGATAAGATTCCAACGCTTAAATAAGGTGATAATAAACTAGTTGAAGATAATCCGAAAAAATTTCTTTTTAAGGAATAGTTAAAACATTTTTTTTTAAAAAAAGTATTTAATTTTTTAATAGCATTATCTTCTCCGACAGGAAAAAGTTGAGTCGAGAATTTTTCTTTAGGAAAAGTAAAAGGTACAATTTTAGAAAAAGTATTTTTTATTTTAACAGAACGAATACTTGGAGAAGGAAAACATTTTATTTCTTTGTTATTTAAATAATTAAGAATTTTATTTTTAAAAGGAGTAAATTTTATATAACTTTTTTTTTTAGAATTAAAAATTAATTTTGGAGAAACCATAATTGAATCATGGTATCCAAGCATATTTATTTTTTCTAGATTTAATAGTTTTTTTATGCTTTCATCTCTTTTTATTTCATTTATTTCATATTGCTTATTATAAAATAAAGTACTAATGCACTTTTTTCTGCAAAATTGAATTAAAAATGGTATTAAAGAGTCAAAATTTGATTTTTCAAAATAGAAAAATGGAATACCTAATAAATTTAAATTCTTTTCTAATAAAATTAAATTTTTGTAAATGAAAGAAGATTGTTTAAATGACATACAATGAGATCTCCATTGTACAGGTGTTGCTATAAAAATAGCTAAAACTTTTTCTGTTTTATTATCACATGCTTTAGATAAAGCAGTATTATCATGTACACGTAAGTCGTTTCTAAACCAAACTAGATTGATACTCATAAATAATTTCTTTTTTTAATTTAATTTTTCAAAGTAAATTTACTATATTTTAAACTAAAATAAATTCAAATTACATTTGAATATATTTTTTTTATATTTTAAAAATATAAAGATATTTTTTTATAAAATAGTTTTTATAATAGATTATAATAATAATTAATTATTTAAATTTTATTTAATACTACAATAGGAAGAACAATGAAACAAATTGGAATTTTTTTTGGTAGCGATACAGGTAATACTGAATTAGTTGCTAAATTAATTTTTAATTATTTTGGAAAAGAAAAATCAAAACTATTTGATATAGCAAATGTAAAAAAAAAAGAAATAGAATCTTTTGAAATACTAATTTTTGGTGTACCTACTTGGTTTTATGGAGAAATGCAGTCTGATTGGGATGATTTTTTGCCAATTTTAAAAAGTATTGATTTTACAAAAAAAACTGTTGCTTTATTCGGATGTGGAGATCAAGAAGATTATGGAGAATATTTTTGTGATGCAATGCGGGTCATATACGACATTGTTAAAAAAAATAAAGGAAATATAATTGGAAAATGGTCAACAAAAAAATATTTTTTTGAGTCTTCAAAAGCTTTATTAAACAAAAAATATTTTTTAGGTTTAACTATCGATGAAGACAGACAATCTGACCTTACTAAAAAAAGAGTTTTAACCTGGATTAATAATCTTATTTTTGAATTAAAAAACATAAAAAAATAAATTTTTTATAATGATTCTTTATTGAGAAAAAAATAATGTCTTTAAAAATATTAAAAGGAATTTTAAGAGAAAAAGCTCGTAAAAAAACACAATTTAATTTAAAAAATAATTTTTTTTTAGGTTTCGATATTTGGAACTTATATGAATTATCATGGCTAAATTTAGAAGGAATTCCACAGTTAGCTTTAGGAATAGTAGAAATTGATTCAAAAAGTATTAATTTAATAGAATCAAAAAGTTTTAAATTTTATTTACATGAATTAAGTAGTAAAATTTTTTTTTCAAAAAAAGAATTTACAAAAAAAATTAAATCTGATTTAAAAAAAATAATTGTAGGAAAAGTAATTGTTACTTTATTTGAATTAAATCATAAAAACTTTAGTTTTATTAGAACACCTTTTGGATTAAACATAGACAATGAAAAAATTAACTTTTTTGATGATTTTAAAAAAAAAGATGTTTTGTACACAAACAATAGAACTAAAATAGTAAAAGAATCATTATATAGTAATTTACTAAAATCTAATTGTCCAATTACAAATCAACCAGATTGGGCATCAATAGAAATTTCATACAAAGGATTTCCAATAAACAAAAAATCATTACTTTTATATTTAATAAATTTTAGAAATACTAATAAATTTCATGAAGATTGCGTTGAAAAGATTTTTACAGATATTATGAATTTTTGTAATCCTATAGAACTTACTGTTTATGCGAGATATAATAGAAGAGGTGGTATTGATATTAATCCATGGAGAAGCAATAAAATTTTCCTTCCTTCTTATCAAAGATTAGTTAGACAATAAAATTGTCTACTATGCTAGATAGCATAGTAGACATTTTCTAAGTTATTAACTTTTAATTAGATATATTTTTTAATATTTTTTTATCTTTACTGTCGATGTTTATTTTTCTTGGTTTTTCTTTCTCTGGAATTTCATACTCAAATATTATTTTTAATAGTCCTAGATTTAAATTTGCTTTTTTTACTTCAACATAATGATCTAAATTAAAAATTAAAGAAAAATTATTTTTTTTAATTCCATGATGTAAAATTTTTTCTTTTTTATCAGTAGAAATAGATTTCTTTTTTGTTCCAATAATTTTTAATTGATTTTTATGAACACTAATATCTAAATCACTTTCAGAATATCCTGGAATACTAACAGTTAGTTCATATGTTTTTTCGTTTTTTTGAATTAAATTATAAATAGGTGCAGTAGATATCGGCTGTTCTCCTGTTAAGGTACTAAACATTTTATCTATTTGATTAAATCTATCAGAAAAAATATTTTCATTAAATGATGGCATTAAAGATAAAGTATGATAAGACATTTTTTCCTCCCTTTAAGTATCATTTTTTATAAAATTTTAAATTTTTATAGATTACATCTAGTATAATCTTACCAACTAATATTGTGCTATTTTTTTTTTTTTCAATGGTTATTTTATAAAAAATAAAAGTATTTATTCAATATTAATTTTCTAAATTTTTTATATTGAATTAAATATATTTATTATTTATTAATACAGCTAAGTCTAATACTTTACTAGAATAACCAGTTTCATTATCGTACCAAGAAATTAATTTAATAAAATTATTATTTAAAGCTAATCCTGCTTTTTCATCAAATATAGAAGTACATTTATTTCCGTTAAAATCCGAGGATACAACTTCTTCATTTGTATAACCAATAATGCCTTTCATTTCGTTTTTTGATGCAGTTTTTATAGCTTTGCATATTTCAAAATAATTGACTGCAACTTTACATCTAACAGTAAGATCAACAACCGAAACATTCGCAGTAGGAACTCTAAATGCTATGCCAGTTAATTTACCTTGTAGTTCAGGTAATACTTTTCCTACAGCTAGAGCTGCTCCAGTAGAAGAAGGTATAATATTTTGTAAAGCTCCTCTTCCTCCTCTCCAATCTTTAACAGAAGGACTATCTACAGTTTTTTGTGTAGCAGTAGTTGCATGTATTGTAGTCATTAAACCTTCAATGATATTAAACTTTTCATGAACAATCTTTGCTATAGGTGCTAAGCAATTTGTAGTACAAGAAGCGTTTGATACTATTTTTTCTCCTTTATAACTATTAAAGTTAACACCTTTAACAAACATAGGAGTTTCATCTTTAGAAGGACCAGTAATGATAACTTTTTTTGCTCCCGCTAAAATATGTTCGTTGGCAGTCTCTTTTGTTAAAAAAATTCCAGTTGATTCTATCACTACATCTACGTCTAATTTACCCCAATTTATATCTTTAGGATTCTTTTCTGAAAAAATCTTAATTTTTTTTTTATTTATAAATAAATAGTTATCTTTTACTTCTATTTTTTTAGAAAATATTCCATGAGTTGAATCAAATTTAAGTAAATAAGCTAAATATTTAATGTTTACAAGATCATTTATAGCTACTACTTGAAACTCGGGACGTTCTTGCGCTAATCTAAATACTATTCTTCCAATTCTACCGAATCCATTAATTCCTATTTTAATAGTCATTTTTTTTCACTTTTTTAGAGTTATAGTTTAAGAGAAAGCTTGAATTAAAAATTATTAAAAATGTTGTTCTATATGTTTATTATATAAATAAATAATTTTTTTTATTTTTTATTTTTTTAAATATTAATAATTAAGGTTATATTTTTTATGTATAACATTTAAAAAATTTAATAAATGTAATTTGTTTATTTTTTAAACAAAAATAAGAAATTTTTTTTAAAAGTTATTTATTAATAATTAATAAATTTTATAGATAAACTTATTTTCATTAGGATATAAAATATATTTTTTTTTTAAAAAAATAATTAATTATTTCTTTTACAAAAAATTTTAATCTATTAATGTTACATGGTAGTATACTTATTTAGCTAAATAAGATTATTATTACTAATAATTAATAAATTATTTATTTATCTTAAATATTTTTTATATATAGACATTATACCAAATTTAAAAAATAAAATATAAAATAAACATATATATTAAAAAAAATAATAGTTAAAATTCAATTTTTATAAAATATAAAAAATATACTTATAGCATTTATCTATTAGATAATTAAATAGTAAATAATTATTAGAATTAAATTTATATTTTTTTAAAACTTAATCTCGGTTTATTCAATATGCTTCCATTATTTTCTTTACATGATATATATCATGATAAAAATAAAAAAGAAAAAAAAAATTTTTTTTCAATAAATGAACTGGTTATACATTTTGAGCACGGAATAGGAAAATTTTTAGGCTTAATTAATTTAAAAAATAATGAAATTGAATCAGAATATATTATGTTAGGTTATGCAAATAATACAAAACTATATGTTCCTATTGCTTCTTTGCATTTAATTTCAAAATATAAAGGAGTTAAAAAAGAAAATGTTAGTATAGATAAATTAGGAAATGAAACTTGGAAAAAAGAACGAAAAGAAACCATTAAAAATATTGAAGATACAGCAACAGTTTTATTAGATATATATTCAAAAAGAAAATTAAAAAGAGGGTTTTCATTTAAAAATGATCTTAATTTATATAAAAAATTTTGTAGCAATTTTTTATATAAAACAACACCTGATCAACAAAATGCTATTGATTCTGTTTTAGCAGATATGTCTAAGCCAATCCCAATGGATAGATTAATTTGTGGAGATGTGGGATTTGGAAAAACTGAAATTGCAATGAGAGCTGCATTTGTATCAATATGTAATAAAAAACAAGTACTTATTTTAGTACCTACAACTTTGCTATCAGAACAACATTTTTTTTCTTTTAAAGAAAGATTTAAAAATTTTTCAACAAATATTTCTATCTTTTCAAGATTTTGCAAAAAAGAAATAGAAAAAAAAAATATACTACAAATTCAAAATGGAAAAATTAATATAGTAATAGGTACTCATAAAATTTTGTTTAAAAAATTAAAGTGGAAGAGTTTGGGATTGTTAATTATTGATGAAGAACATAGATTTGGTGTAAAACAAAAAGAATTAATTAAAAAGTTTAATATAAATATTGATATATTAACTTTAACAGCAACTCCTATACCTAGAACATTAAATATGTCCATAAATGGAATTAAAGATATTTCTATTATAAATACCCCACCTAATAAAAGATTAGAAGTTAAAACATTTGTAAAAAATTATGACTCTAAATTAATTAGAAAAATAATTCTAAAAGAAATTAATAGAGGAGGACAAGTTTATTATTTATTTAATAAAGTAAAACATATTTATAAAATAGTAAATAAACTAAAAAAATTAATACCGGAAGCTAAAATAGATGTAGGACATGGAAAAATGAATGGAAAAGATATAGGAAAAGTTATAAAAAATTTTTATAAAAAAAAATTTAATGTTCTTGTTTGTACAACAATTATAGAAACTGGAATTAATATAATTAATGTTAATACTATTATTGTAGAACAAGCAGACTATTTTGGATTATCTCAATTACATCAATTAAGAGGAAGAGTAGGTAGATCTTTTTATCAAGGATATGCTTGGTTGCTAGTTTATGATTATAAAAAAATTACAGAAAACGCTAAAAAAAGATTATCTATTCTTTCTTCTACAAAATATTTTGGAGCAGGGTTAACTTTATCTACTTACGATTCTGAAATCAGAGGAAGTGGAGAACTATTAGGGAAGAAACAAAGTGGACATATAAAAAAAATTGGAATTTCTTTATATGCAAAACTTCTAAAAAATGCTATTTGGAATTTAAAAAACAAAAGCGAACTGTCATTGTTAGAAACAACTTCTTTTAAACCTGAGATAGATTTAAAAATATCAGCTTTATTACCATCTAAATATATTTCAGATGTGAACACTCGTTTATTTTTTTATAGAAAAATTTCTAGTTGTCAAACTAAAAAAGATTTAAAAACTTTAAAAAATAAAATATTTTTAAAATTCGGAGTAATTCCTGACGTTACAAATAATTTATTTGAAATTGAAAAAATTCGTTTTGTAGCAAAAAAAATTGGAATTAAATGTATTACCTTTTCTAAAACAAAAGGAAAAATAGATTTTTTTAAAAAAAATTTAATTCATATTGAAAATTTATTTAGAATATTAAATTCTGAAACTGAAATTTGGAAAATGAATGGAAAAACATCAATTTTTTTTAAAAAAAAATTTAAAAAACATTCAGAATGTTTAAAATGGATTAAAAATATTTTAAAGGTAATTTCATAAATAAAAAAAATTAATTTCTACTAAATTTAAAATTTAAATCACATATTGATATATTTTTACATATAAATTATAGTTAATTTTATTAATTATCTTTTTTATAAAAAATTTTTTTTATTCAGGAACCTTTATGAACTTGTATATTTACATAGCTTGCCCAGAAAGTAAAACTATCGAAGTATGGAAATTAAAAAATTGTAATTCTATTAGGTTAATTCAAAAAATAAATATTTCAAGAGAAGCTCAACCTATTAAAATTATTAAAGATGTAAATAAACTTTATGTAGGAATTAGACCAAATTATTGTCTAATTACATATGATATTAATCAAAATGGAACTTTGACTCAAATTTCTAAAATAAAACTACCAGCTTCCCCTAATCATATTTCATCAGATAAAAATCTGAATTTTTTATTTATTAGTTCATATAAGTATAGTTGTCTCATTGTTATACTTTTAGATAATTTTTATATTCCAAAAAAAATTATACAAAAAATAGAAAATTTAAAAGGTTGTCATTTTTCTTATCTTGATTTATTTACTAACTCCTTATTTATTACTTCTCTTTTAAAAGATAAAATCTATCTATACTCTTTTAAAAAAGAACAAGGATTAGATGAAAAAAATTTACATTATATAAAAACAAATAAAAATTCTGGTCCAAGACATATGGTCTTTCATAGCACTAAAAAAATTGCATATTCAATTAATGAATTAGATAGTACTGTTAATGTTTGGGAATTAAATAAAAATGTTAAAAATATAAAATGTATTCAAAAAATAGATAGCTTACCTGAAAATTATAAAGGAAATCGATGGGCTTCTGAGATACGTTTAAATTTCTCTAATAATTTTTTATATACTTCTGATCGTTCAGCTAATCTTATTTCTCTTTTTTTAATACAAAAAAAAACGAATCTACTTAAATTAAAAAAACATTTTGATACTGAAGATCAACCCCGTTCCTTTAATATTGATGAAAAAAGTAAAAAATTACTTGTTGTTGGTCAGAAATCCAACCATATGAGTATATATAATATATCTTCAAATACAGGATATCTTTCTAAAGAAAAATCTATTTCAGTAGGAAAGGGTCCTATTTGGATAGAAACTATATATAAATAAAAATTTATATTTATATAAAATATATAAATTTTAAAAAGTTCTTTGACTATACTTAATCATATATGTATTTTTTCTTTAAATAAAAAAAAAGTAATAATTTAATGATTTAATCATTACAGAAATAAGTTTTTTTAATGATTTTTTATCTATGATATAAGCTGGCATAATATATATTAATTTTTTAAATGGTCTAATCCAAACACCGTTTTTAACAAAAAATTGTTGAATTTTTTCAATATTTATTTCTTTTTTACAATCAATAACAGCTATAGCACCTAATATTCTAATGTCATCAACCATGGGATGATTTTTTATTGGTAACAAGTACTTATATAAGATTTTATTAATATTAAAAACTTGCTTTTTCCATTTATTTTCTTGTAATATATTTAAATTTTCTGTGGCTACAGCACATGCTAATGGATTTGCCATAAATGTTGGACCATGCATTAAACATCCTGGATAGTTATTACTAATTTTTTTAGAAATTTTTTTAGTAGTTAAAACAGCTGATAAAGTTAAAGTTCCTCCCGTAATTGCTTTTCCTAAACATAAAATATCAGGAGAGACATCAGCATATTCATAAGCAAATAATTTTCCTGTTCTTCCAAAACCAGTTGCTATTTCATCTAAAATTAATGGTATTTTATAATAAGTACAAAATAATCTAACTTTTTTTAAATATGTTGGATGGTAAAATCTCATTCCTCCAGCACCTTGAACTATTGGTTCTAAAATAACAGCAGCTATTTTTTTAAAATTTTTTTTTATTAAAATTTCAAAAGAATTAATATCATTTTTTATCCATTCCCCCCCAAATTTTGATTTAGGAGAATCCGCAAAAAAATGGATTGGTAAATAGTTTCTATATAATTTATGTATTGAATTTTCAGGGTCGGAAACAGACATTGCTGAAAATGTATCTCCATGGTACCCGTTTTTAATAGTAAGAAAAAATCTTTTTTTAAAATCTTTTTTTTTCCAATATTGTAATGCCATTTTCATCGCTATTTCAATAGCAACAGAACCAGAATCAGCTAAAAAAATATGCTCTAATTTTCTATCAGTCATAGAAATTAATTTTTTACATAATGATATTGCTGGCGGATGAACAATTCCACCAAACATAATATGAGAAACGTTTTTTATTTGATTCTTTAATGCTTGATTTAAACGAGGGTTATTATAACCATGTATAGTTGCCCACCAAGAAGACATTCCATCAATTAATTTTCTTCCGTTACTTAGTGTTAAAAAAACTCCTTTAGCAGAAACTATAGGATAACAAGGCAATGGATTTATTATTGAATCATAAGGATGCCAAATATGCCTTGAATTAAAAATTAAGTCATTTTTATCCATTTCGAATATATAAAAAATATAAATTTTTGTATAATACATATTATAAACTTTTACTTTTAAAATACCATAAAATATTTATAAGGTTAAACATGAAAAAATTGTGGTCTGTTCCAGAAATTAAAAAACTTTTTGATACTCCTTTTTTAGATATTATGTTTTATGCTCAAAAGATTCATAGAAAAAATTTTGAACCTAACAAAATCCAAATCAGCACATTACTTTCTATAAAAACAGGTACTTGCCCTGAAGATTGTAAATATTGCTCTCAAAGTTCACGATACAAAACTAATATAAAAAATGAAAATTTAGTTAAAATAGAAAATATATTAGAGGCTGCTAAAAAAGCAAAAAAATCTGGTGCTGAAAGATTTTGTATGGGAGCAGCTTGGAAAAACCCCAAAGAAAAAGATATGATTTATTTAGAAACAATTATTAAAAAAGTTAAAAAATTAGGTATTGAAACATGTATGACATTAGGATCTCTTTCATTTTCACAAGCAAAAAGATTGTCTAATGCTGGTTTAGATTTTTACAATCATAATTTAGATACTTCAGAAGAATTTTATAACAAAGTTGTAACTACTAGAAGTTATCAAGAACGATTAGATACTATAGATATAGTTAGAAGCACAGGAATGAAAGTATGTTCAGGAGGAATTATGGGCCTTGGAGAAACTGAAGAAGATAGAATTAAGTTATTAATAAAACTATCTAATTTACCTAAACCTCCGGAAAGTGTACCAATTAACATGTTAGTTAAAATTCCAGGAACACCTATGGAAAATAATAAAATTATTAATAAATTTGATTTTATTAGAACTATTGCCATTGCAAGAATAATGATGCCAACTTCTTTTATACGTTTATCTGCAGGAAGAGAAGAAATGAGTGAAGAAATGCAAACAATGTGTTTTATGGCAGGTGCAAATTCAATTTTTTATGGATCAAAATTATTAACTACTAAAAATACAGATGAAACAAAAGATCTCTCCTTATTTAAAAAATTAGGAATTAAAATAAACATAAAAAATAAAGTTAAAAAATAAGATTTTATTTTTGTTAGCAAAAATAATTTAAATATATAAATAAAATATTTGTAAATAGAATATAATTCTAAAATTATATAATTTTAGAATTATATTCATATTTTAATAAAAAACTTCTTATTTTTTAATTAAATTTAAGAAAATAATTAATAATAATTATTATTATAATTTAGAGTTAAAATAATGAAAAAAAAAATTTTCTTTGTGACAGGAACAGATACTAATATTGGAAAAACTACAGCAAGTATTTTGCTATTAAAAGCTGCAAAAAAAATAGGTTATTCTACAGCAGGGTATAAACCTATTGCTGCAGGATGTAAAAAAACAAAATTTGGATTAAGAAATGAAGATGCTCTTTTATTAAAAAAATATAGCAGTATACAGTTATCATACAATGAGGTTAATCCTTATCCCTATAAAATTTTTCATCCTCCATCTTTTGATGTGAAAGAAAATAAAAAAAAAGGTGTAAGTTTTAAAAAAATTTCCTTAGGTTTAGCTAAATTATCTAAAAAAAAAGCTAATTGGATAATAATAGAAGGAGCGGGAGGTTGGCATACGCCGTTATCAACTAATTATTTATATTCTGATTGGGTTATTAAAGAAAAAATAAATGTAATATTAATTGTTGGTATAAAAATAGGATGCATCAATCATGCTATTTTAACTAGTAATGAAATTATAAGTTCTGGAGCTTTTCTTTCAGGATGGATAGCAAATCATTATAATAAAAAAAATTCTGATTCAGCTTTATATATTAATTTTATTAAAAACAAAATACCGATTCCTTTTTTAGGAGAAATACCTTATGTTCAAGATATAGAAAAAAGATTTAATATGAATATTAATTTTTTTCCAAACATATTAAATTTTAATAAAAAATCGATGTTTTTTAAATAATTTTTATATTTAGTTAAAACTAACTTTCTTATTTTTTAAAAAAAAAGAAAATTAGCTTAATTTGTAATATTTAAGATTAAAAAATATATTTAAAAAAAATTATTTGTTATAAACAGGATATTTTTTACATAAACTTAAAACTTTTTTCTTTATATTAAAAATATTATTTTGATCATTCATATTGCTTAATATATCACAAATCCAATTAGCTACTTTAGAAATATCAGATATTTGAAATCCTCTTCTAGTAATTGCAGGTGTTCCTATGCGAATCCCTGAAGTTATAAAAGGTCCATTCATATCATTAGGAATAGTATTTTTATTGACAGTAATATTTGCTTTTCCTAAGATAATATCTGCTTCTTTTCCGGTAATTTTCTTATTAGATAAATTAATTAAAAATAAATGATTTTCAGTTTTTTTAGATACAACATTAAATCCTCTTTTTAAAAAAATTTTTACCATTTCTTTTGAATTTCTTATTATTCCTTTTTGGTATAAAGTAAACCAAGGTTCCATTGCTTCTTTAAAAGATATTGCTTTTGCTGCTATGATATGGACTAAAGGTCCTCCTTGATTACCTGGAAATACTGATGAATTTAATAAAGAATAAAATTTTTCGTTCTGATTTTTTGATAAAATTAAACCTCCTCTAGGTCCACCTAAAGTTTTATGAGTAGTTGTAGTAACAACATGAGCATAATTTATTGGACTAGGATATAAATTTGCAGCTACTAATCCAGCGATATGAGCCATGTCGACAATAAAATAAGCATTTATTTGATCAGCAATCCATCTCATTTTTTCCCAGTTACAAATACCTGAATATGCTGAAAATCCTCCTATAATCATTTTAGGTTTATATTTTTTAGCTAATTTTTCTATTGCAAAATAATCAATTTCTTCATTTTTATTTAATTCATATGAAATAACTTTATATAATTTTCCAGATAGATTTACCGAAGCTCCATGTGTTAAATGTCCTCCATGTGATAAAGACATTCCTAAAATACAATCCCCAGGTTTTAATAAAGCAGTATATACTGAAAAATTAGCTTGAGATCCAGAATGCGGTTGTACATTAGCATAATCAGCATTAAACAATTTTTTTGCTCTATTTATTGCCAAATTTTCAATTATATCTACGTACTGACATCCTCCATAATATCTTTTATTAGGATAACCTTCAGCATATTTATTAGTTAACCAAGTTCCTTGAGCTTCCATTACATAAGGACTGACATAGTTTTCTGATGCTATTAATTCAATATGTTGTTCTTGACGAATTTTTTCTTTTTGTATTGCATTCCATAATTCCGTATCATATTCAGAAATTTTTTTTTGAGGAAGAAACATAATATCTCCTGATTTTTTTTTCTATCAATTATATATTTTTTTATTAATTAAATAATTTATTTTAAAACATGTAACTTTTTTGTAGAAATATTTATATTTTTTAAGTTTTTTTTAAAATTTATAAATTTTATATGACTTACAAAACATTTTTATTGGTATATCAAAGTATTATTTATGTAATTTTTCTTTAAGAAAAAGAAATAATTCATTTTCGGAAAATTTAAAATTAATTTTTTTTTCAAGATCTTTAATAAAAATAGTCTTTGTTTTAATATCTTTTGAAGTAATAAAAATAAAAATTTTTGCATTCAATTCATTTGCTTTTTTTAAATGTTTTTTTTCAGTTGTATATGATGTTTCTAATAACATTTTTACATTTTTAAAAATTTTTCTTATTTTTTTACTTAACTTAATAGTTTCTAAATATAAATTTGGATATAAAAAAGAAACGAACAAATCGATTTTTTTAATAAATAAATTTAATTTTTTTGATATTATTAAATTTAATGAAATTAATCTTTCCATTCCTACAGCACATCCTATTGCTGGAGAAGAATAGTTTCCAATTTTTTCTACAAGATTATCATATCTTCCTCCAGCACATATTGTATTTTGTGACATATTACTGGAATAATATTTCCATTCAAAAACAGTATCATTATAATAATCTAATCCCCTAACTAAATTGTTATTAACAATATACTTAATATTTAAGGAATCTAATAATTTGCAAAAAAAATTAAATCTAAAAATAGATTTTTTATTTAAAAAATTAAATAATTTAGGAGCATCGAGAAGTAATTTTTGAACTTCTTTATTTTTGCTATCTAAAATTCTAAAAGGATTTTGTAACAATCTATCTTTAGATTGCTTATCTAAATACGATTTATTTTTAATAAGAAATTGAGTTAACTCTTTTTGATAGACTTTCCTATCTTCTATTGAACCAATAGTATTGATTTCTAAAGTTAAATATTTATCAAGATTTAATTTTTTCCACCAATCTATATTAAGTAAAATAATTTCTATATCAATTTCCGGCTCTGAATATCCAAATATTTCTACTCCTAACTGAAAAAACTGTCTATATCTTCCTTTTTGAGGCCTTTCATATCTAAACATTGGACCAATATACCATAATCTTTGTTTTTTTTTAAATATTAAACTGTTAGCTATTGCTGCTCTAACACAACCTGCGGTTCCTTCTGGTCGCAAACAAATTTTATTGTTACTTTTATCTCTAAAAGAATACATTTCTTTTTCAAAAACATCAGTAATTGTACCAATTGATTTTTTAAAAAGTATTTCTTTTTCTACGATAGGCAATCTAATTTCATCATAACAATAATTAATTAATGTTTTTTTTAATATATTTTCTATGTAGTTCCACTTAATTACATCATCTGGAATTAAATCATGCATACCTCTTATAATTTGTGTAGTATTATTCATTTATTTTTCCTATATCTAATAAAATTTATAGTTAATTTTTATATTTTTAACTCATTGTTTAATTGACCACATGCTGCATAAATGTCTTTTCCTCTATTTTTTCTAATAGAATTAAAAATTTTTCTTTTAGTTAAAATATTTGAGAAATGAACAATATTACTAATGCTACTAGCTCTATACATGGAATTTGGAAAAGAATTCCAGGGAATTAAATTAACTTTGCTTGGAATATGTTTTAAAACTATAGCTAATTCTTCAGCATTTTTAAAAGAATCATTGATTTTATCAAGCATAACATATTCTATTGTTACTTTTCCTTTATTGGCTTTAGAATTTTTAAGATAATTATTTGCAGATTTTATTACTGATTGAATATCATATTTTTTATTAATTGGCATTAATTTATTTCTAATTTGATTATTTGATGCATGCAAAGAAATAGCTAATCTAACATCTACTATTTTACTTAGTTTATTTATCATTGGAACTATCCCAGATGTAGACAAAGTAACTTTATATTTAGAAAAATTAAAACCATTTTCATTTAATATAATATCTAATGCTGTTATCATATTTTTAAAATTTAGCAAGGGTTCTCCCATACCCATAAAAACAATATTAGTTATTTTTTTTATTCCATTGTTTTTATTAGCTAATTTTAATAAGTTCCATAACTGACCAACAATTTCAGAAACTTTCAAATTTTTTTTAAATCCCATTTTTCCGGTATAACAAAAATCACAATTTAAAAGGCATCCAATTTGAGATGAAATACAAATAGTTGCTCTATTTCTTTCAGGGATATAAACAGTTTCTACATAATTTTTATTACTTAAAAAACTCCATTTTATCGTTCCATCAAATGACTTTTTTTCTTGAGTAAAATCAGGAGATTGAATAAATGAATATTTAATTAATTTATTTTTTAATTTTTTACTAATATTAGACATTTTTGAAAAATCATCACAAAAATGATGATATATCCATTTCATTATTTGATTTGCACGAAAAGGTTTTTCTTGAATGTATATTAGAAATTCTCGCATTTTTGAAACATTTAAATCAAGTAAGTTTATTTTAGACATTGTTATAATGTTAGATATATCATTAAATTTAAAATTCATTTTTTATTAATCCTTTTTTTTAAATAATAATTTAAATTCATTAAAAAAATAATTATGTAATTAAGCTTATTTTTAAAAATATATTTTAAAAAAATCAATAATTAATGTAAAAGACACATAAGTACTTAGCTGATATAATTAACATTATTTATAATAATTTAAGAATATAATATGCATCCAATGCTGAATATTGCCATTCGAGCAGCTAGAAAGGGTGGTAATGTTATTAATTACGATTTTGATAATCAAAATATTTTTTTAAAAAATAAAATAGAACATTCTAAAAAATTAGAAAAAACTATTTTTTTTTCTTATAAAATAATGAAGAATATAATTCTTCAAACTTATCCTAATCATTATATATGTAAAATTGATGAAAAATTTAAAAAAAATAAAGAAAAAAATATTCAATGGTTAATTAACCCTTTAAATGGAATAGAAAATTTTAAGAATAATTTGCCTCATTTTTGTATTTCTATTGCTGTGATAATAAATTTTCGTTTAGAAATTTCAGTAATTTATGATCCATTAAAAAATGAGTTATTTACTGCAGTACAAGGAAGAGGAGCTCAATTGAATGGTTATAGAATAAGATGTAATAATGATCATATCCAGAAGAAAATAATTATAGCAATTAATCAACCTTTTAATAGTCTCCAACATATTACTTATTATCAAGAAATATTTAAAAATTTTCTTATTGAAAATATACATTTTCGATGTACAGGATCTAAAATGTTAGATTTTGCCTATTTTTCTAGTGGTAGATTAGATGGATTATTTTATTTTAATTTAAAAAATGTATATGATAATTATATGGCAGGGATATTACAAGTTCAAGAATCTGGAGGATTAATTAGAAATTTTTCCGAAGAAAATATTTTATTTAAAAAAAATTCGATTTTAGTAGGAAATTCTTCTTGTTTAAAAAAAATTTTTAGGAATACTTAATATTTTTTATAAATAAATTTTATTAGAAACAACATTTAATTTTTTTTAATATCGGTAATATTTTTACAAAAAATATTATATAAATTTTTAATTTAAATTCATCAATTCTATAAAAAACAGCTTAATTAAATTGATTTGATTTATTTTAAATATACGAAAGTTTTTTAAAAATATAAATTTCGTATATTTAATAATTATTTAAAAAAAATTTCTATTTTAGACTTGTATAAAATTTTATACAATTTTTATATGTAGAGATAATAATTTAAATAAAAAAAATTTTTTTAAAAAATGATTTCGGTAATAAAGTTAATAATACACTTATAATTATAGGAATAAAAAATAAATATTCATCTAAAGAAATACTATTTCCATAAATAAAAAATTCTAGTAACTCTGAAATTATTGGAATAATTAAGAATACTATTGAAGCATAAAAATTATTAATACATTTTTGAAGATAAAAATACATTAATATTGCTCCTATGCTAACAAAAGTACTTAAATAAAAAACCGCCATTATTGAAACAAAAGAAAATTTTTTAAGAGAAGGATTTTCTATAAACCAAGCTATGATTGTTAATAATATTCCAGAAAAAAAAGAAGGAATGGTATTAAATGTAATAATTGAAATTTTATAAGATTTTTTTTTACATAAAGCATAAATTATAGAATGACTAACCATAGCAAAAATTAAAGAAAAAATTCCAATTAAAGAATTAAAATGACGAGAATATAATTCTTTTCCTACTAAAAGAATTAGTGATACTATTGATGTAAATATACCTAATCTTCTCGAAAAATATGTTTTTTCTTTTAGTAAAATAATAGATGATATTAAAACAATTACTGGCATATTTGAAAATATAATAGATGCCAATACAGAATTTAAAGTACTACCTGCATATAACATTAATGAAAATGGAAAAAGAAAATAAAAAATAGATATTATTAATTGAAATTTTCTTTGTCCTAAAGGAAAAAATAATGGAGCTTTTCTAAAATAGGCGATAGTTAATAGTAACGGAAATGATAATAAGAATCGAAATCCGGTAGCAAATAAAGGGGGAATAGTATTAGTTGCTATTTTCATAGCTATCCATGTTGTTCCCCAAATAAAAGAAACTAAAATAAATAGTGAGATTATTATCACTTTTTGCACTAAAAATCTCCTGTTTCATATAATAATTAAACTTAAATAAATATTTTTTTATATAGAAATAATAGTTAAATATATATTTTTAAAAAAATGATTTAGTATAAAAAATTAAGTATTCAATAATAACATTAGAATTTAAAAAAAATAAAAAAATGAAAAAAATATTAAATAAAATTTATGAAAAAAAAAATATCAATGAAAAAGAAAGTTATCTTTTATTTGAAAGTATTATCAAAGGGAAATTAAATTCTGTGCAATTGTCAGCAGTTTTAATATCAATGAAAATAAGAGGGGAAACAGATATAGAAATTTTAGGTGCTGTCCAAGCATTTTTAAAATACTCAAAACCCTTTCCAACTCCATCATATATTTTTGCAGATATAGTTGGTACTGGAGGAGATAAGTTAAATAAAATTAACATTTCAACAATAAGTGCTTTTGTAGCAGCATATTGCGGTTTTAAAATTATAAAACATTGTAATTATAGTATTTCAAGCCAATCTGGATCTGCAGATTTTTTAAAATCATATGGAATTGAACCAAAGATGTCAGTTAAAAAATCTTTAAATTTATTAAGAAAAAAAAACATTTGTTTTTTACTTGCTTCGGAATATCATTCCGGTTTTCAACATTCTAAATCAGTTCGAAAAGCATTAAAAACAAGAACCATATTAAATATAATAGGTCCATTACTAAATCCAGCAAAGCCTAAATTAGCAATTATTGGTGTATATAGTAAAGAACTATTACTTCCTATTAGTAAAGTGTTAAAAAAATTAGAATATAAACATGTAATTTTAGTTCATAGTAACGAATGTGACGAAGTAACTTTATGTAATTCAACAGAAATTGTAGAACTATATAAAGAAAAAATTTTTACATATACCTTATATCCGAGAGATTTTGGTATGAACTCATATTCAACAGATATGTTAATAGGAGGTACAGTAAAAGAAAATTATGATATTATGAAATCTATTTTAAAAGGTGAAGGAAATTCTGCTTATGCTGAAACAATATCAGCAAATGTAGGATTATTACTAAAATTATTTGGCCATAAAAACTTAAAAGAAAATACTGATTTTGCGCTAAGAAGTATTAAAAGCGGAAAAATTTATAAATTTGTAAAAAATTTTTCAAATCAAGGAAAATTATGATTAATTCTATCTTAAGAAAAATAACATTAGATAAACTTAGTTGGATTAAAGATAGAAAAAAAAAACAACCATTAAAAAAATTTCAGAATTTTCTAGAAAAATCTGAACGTAATTTTTATTCTTCTTTACAAGATAAAAAACTAAATTTTATTTTAGAATGTAAAAAAAAATCTCCTTCTTTAGGAGTTCTTAACAAAAAATTTAATATTATAGAAATTTCTAAAATATATACAAAATATGCTTCTGTTATTTCTATATTAACAGAAGAAAAATATTTTCTAGGAAAACTTGAGGACATTAGAACTGTAAGAAAAAATGTAACTCAACCTATTTTATGTAAAGATTTTTTTATTGATCCTTACCAAATATATTTGGCAAGATATTATGGCGCAGATGCTATTTTATTAATGTTATCTATATTAAATTATGATCAATATATTTTGTTTTCAAATATAGCTCATGAATTAAATATGGGAGTTTTAACAGAAATAAATAACGAGAAAGAATTAAAAATAGCTATAGCTGCTAAATCCAAGGTAATTGGGATTAATAATAGAAATTTACATGATTTATCGATTGATACAAACAAAACAAAACAAATAGCACCTTTAATACCTAAAAACATTAAAATTATTAGCGAATCTGGAATTAATAAATATTCTCAAATAAGAAAACTAAGTCGAATAGTACATGGATTTTTAATCGGTTCATCTTTAATGCAATCAAAAGATTTAGATTTTGATCTAAAAAAATTAATTTTAGGAAACAATAAAATTTGTGGATTAACAAATTTAAAAGATGTAAAAAAAGTAAAAAGTTCTGGAGCTATTTATGCAGGATTAATTTTCTGTCCTTTTTCTAAAAGAAAGATATCTGTTAAAAAAGCTAAAATATTAACTAATTCAATTAAATTTAATTATGTCGGTGTATTTCAAGATTCTTCCATAAATTATATTTTATCTGTAATAAATGAAGTAGCTTTAAAAGCTATTCAACTACACGGGAATGAAAATCAAGAATATATTTCTTTTTTGAAAAGAAAAATTCCAAAAAATATTTCCATATGGAAAGCTTATAGTATAAAAAAAAATATTCCACCTTTAAATTTAAAAGATATAGATTTTTATTTATTTGATAATTTACAAGGAGGTAGTGGGAAAACTTTTGATTGGTCTATTTTTAAAGATAAAATTTTGAATAAAGAAAAAATACTTTTAAGTGGAGGTATTAATGAAAAAAATTGTTTGTCTGCTTTAAAATTAGAATTTTCTGGATTAGATTTTAATTCTGGTGTAGAAAAAAAAATTGGTATAAAAAGTAACAAAAAAATTAAATTGATATTTAAAATATTAAGAAATTATTCTTAATGTATAAAAAAAATATAAGAAAAAGAAATAATGAAATTATTAAACCCATATTTTGGAAAATTTGGAGGTATGTATGTACCTCAAATTCTAGTTCCCGCTTTATATGATTTAGAAAAAATGTTTATTAATTGTAAAAAAGAAAAAAAGTTTAAAAATAAATTATCTGAATTATTAAAAAATTATGCAGGAAGACCAACTCCTTTAACATTATGTAGAAATTTAACTAAAGATACAAATACTCGAATTTACATTAAAAGAGAAGATTTATTGCATGGAGGAGCTCATAAGACTAATCAAGTGTTAGCTCAAGGAATGTTATGTTTAAAAATGAAAAAGAAAGAAGTTATCGCTGAAACAGGAGCAGGACAACATGGGGTAGCTGTATCAATGATCTGCTCTTTATTGGGATTAAAATGCAGAATTTATATGGGAAAAAAAGATATTGATCGACAAAAATTAAATGTATTTAGAATGAAACTAATGGGTGCTAAGGTTATTCCCGTAAATGTTGGTTCTTCTAGTTTAAAAGATGCTTGTAACGAAGCATTAAGAGATTGGTCTGGAAATTACGAAAATTCTTACTATATGATAGGAACAGCTGCCGGCCCACATCCATATCCTAGTATAGTAAAAGAATTTCAAAAAATTATTGGAAAGGAAAGTAAAAAACAAATTTTAGAAAAAGAAAATCGTTTACCTGATGCAATAATTGCTTGCATAGGAGGAGGTTCTAATGCTATTGGAATATTTTCAGATTTTATTAAAGAAGAAAATGTTCGTTTAATAGGTGTGGAAGCTGGTGGAAAAGGATTGCATACTAAAAAACATGGCTCATCTTTAGCATTAGGAAAAACGGGAATATATTTTGGAATGAAATCAAAAATTTTACAAAATAAAGAAGGACAAATTGAAAATTCCGCTTCTATCTCCGCCGGACTAGATTTTCCTTCTGTAGGGCCAGAACATGCTTGGTTACAATCTACAGGAAGAGCAGAATATGTTTCCATAGAAGATTCAGAGGCATTAGAAGCGTTTAATATTCTTTGTAAAACAGAAGGGATTATTCCTGCTTTAGAATCAGCTCATGCTTTATCTTATGCAATTAAATTAATGAAAAAAAATCCTAAAAAGAAACAACTATTTATTGTAAATCTTTCAGGAAGAGGAGATAAAGATCTTAATACTGTTTATAATTCTTTATTAGAAAAAGGAGGGGAATATGTCAAGATATAAGAATATGTTTAATTACCAAAAAAAATTAAGAAATGAAGGCATGTTTGTTCCTTTTATAACAGTTGGAGATCCTTCTTTTGATATATTTTTAAAAATAGTAGATGCTCTCATAAAAAAAGGAGCTAATGCTTTAGAACTAGGTATTCCATTTTCCGATCCCATGGCAGATGGACCAATAGTTCAAAATGCAAATTTAAGAGCTTTTAAGGCAGGTATTAATATTCAATCTTGTTTTTCTTTAATATTTAAAATTAGAGATAAGTATCCTAATATTCCTATAGGAATATTAGTTTATGCGAATATTATTTTTAAGTACAAGATTTCAAATTTTTATACTAAATGTAATAATATTGGCATAGATTCTATACTAATTCCTGATGTTCCAATAGAAGAATCTCTTCCTTTTTATGAAGAATCATTAAAAAATAATATATCTCAAATATTTATTTGTCCTCCTAATGCAAATGAAATTTTTTTAAAAAAGATTTCTTCATATGCTAAAGGATATATATATATATTATCTAGACCAGGTGTTACTGGAATTCATCAAAAATCTTATTCTATAAATAAAGATATGATAACTAAGTTAAAGAAATATTCTTCAATTCCTTTGTTACAGGGATTTGGAATTCACAAAACTGAAGAAATTAAAAATTCTATAAAAATGGGGATGTCTGGTGTGATCTGTGGATCTATTTTAATTAAAATAATAGAAAAATACTCCACAGAAACAAAGACTATGATTAAAAAAATTAAGGAAAAAACAGAGTTTCTTAAACTATCTACTAAAAATATATATTTTTAAATAAAAAGTTATTAATATTTATAAATAAATTAAAAAAGATATTTTTAGAAATCCAGTTTTCGTATAAAGGATGATAACGTATGTATATTACAAGTAAATTATTATTTAACGATTCCAAAAATTTTTTTATAAAAAATTTTTGGATAATATTCTTGATTTCTCTTTTTTCTGCCTTAATCGCAATGACTATAAGTTACTTTATTGATCCAGAATATAGAAAATTAAGTATTTTTTATGAAATGAATAAATATAATACTAATTATTTATTTACAAAAATTCAAAGCATGCATGTTTCAGAACAAAAAATATTATTTAGATTACTATTCTCTAAAATTTCTTCTTATTTGATAGCTAATACAATTTTATTAAGTGGAGTTATAGGTATTCTTGAATTATTTTTTTTAAATAAAAATAATTCATGGAAAAAAAAAATTTATAAAATGATTATTTTTTTTCCAGATCTATTATTAATGGTTATTGTTTTAACCATAATTGTTCAGTTTGGATCAATGATTTTTATAATCCCCGGTTTATTTATATTTAGTTTATTATCATTATCTCCTATAATTTTATTTACTGAAGAAAAAAATGTAATTTTTTCAATTAAAAAAAGTATAAGTATAAGTTTTAAAAATATGAGATTTATTTTTCCAAGCATAATGTTTTGGATATTTAGTAAAAGTATAGTTTTAATTATTAGTTTTATTACTAATACAATAATTTCACCATATTCTAATATTTTTTTATTATATGGAATTAATAATCTTTTATTATCTTTTTTAATTATATATTTGTTTCGTTTTTATATTTTTTTTATTAATGAAGATAGAGACTTTTTATAGTGATAATTTTGTTAGATATGTTTTCAATGCTGATTTTTTATATTATATATCTTCTTAAATATAAGATTTTATTTGCATCTTTATTTTTACTTTTATCTTTAACATTTTTATTATTAATCTATTTTATAATTTATAAAAAAATAGATTTAATAAATTTAATTAATTTTTCATTAATAACTTTTATTGGATTAAATTCTATATTTTTTAAAAATTTTTTATTTATACAATGGAAAGTCGCTATGTTAAATATAACTCTTGCAATTATTTTTTTGTTTAATCAGTTTTTTATGAAAAAAATTTATTCAAAATATTTTTGAAAGAAAAATAAATCTTTCGAATTAAGAATGCAAAAAAAATTAGTTTTTTTTAGTCTTTTTTTTTATTTTCTTAGGAATGCTTAACGCCTATGTAGTTTTAAATTTTTCTAAAATAATATGAATAAAATTTAAAATTTTTAGAATAGTTCTTATAACTAGTGTTGCTTTTTTATTAAATCTTTTTTATATCTTTAATATAAAAAATAAAAATAAATAATTTTTTTAATTAATAAGGAAAAAAATAATATGGAAATAAAAAAAAATAAACCTACAGGAAAAATGGTTCTAAGAACAGTACCTACTCATTCAAATACAAATTCAAATGGAGATATATTTGGAGGATGGATTATGTCGCAAATGGACATATCCGGTGCTATTCTTGCAAAAGAAATTTCTAAAGGAAAAGTTGTTACCGTTCAGGTTAATAACATAACTTTTTTAAAACCTATTTCTATCGGAGATATCGTTAGTTGTTATGCAGAAATTATAAAAATAGGAACTAGTTCTATTTCTATAAATATAGAAATATGGATTAAAAAAATTTCTTCTAAGTTAATAGGAAAAAAATATATTGTTGCAATATCTAATTTTATATATGTAGCTATTGATGATAAAGGCAAACCTCGTACGGTTTTAATTTAAAAAACGTAATAATAGAAATTATTAAAAATAAAATAAAAAGTTTTTGTATATATAATAATGGTATTATAAATTTTTTATATTTCATGTATGTTTTTATAAAAAATATTTTTTTTTCATGTTTTGAACAACATACATGAATGTAATAACAAGGTAAGTATAAATAAAAAAATTTTTATATTTATTTATTTTTTTTATATAAATAATGTTTAAAGGAATTAAATAATTTATTTTGAATCATAAAATAATTTCTTAATCGAATATTGAGATTATCTAAATGAAAGCTAAGCTTAAAAAAATTAATAATATAAGAATTTTACGTTCTCAAACTAAAAAAATTTCATTAAAAATTTTAGAAAAAATATTAAAAAAATTTAAGATTATTGTTAATGAAAGAAGAAAAAAAGAAGTAAAATTGCAAGAAGAAATAAAAAAAAAGAATAAAAAACTTAATTATTATCGGAAAATGTTATTAGCTGATGGAATTAATCTTCATGAATTATTAAATAAAAAAAATCTTAAAAAAAATATTTATCAAAAAAATAAAATTATTCATCCTGCTAAATATAAATATTTAAATAAAAAAGGGGAAATGAAAACTTGGACTGGAAAAGGAAGAACTCCAACTGTTATAAAAAATGCTATTTTAAATAAAAGAAAAAATTTAAAAGATTTTCTTTTATGAAATATGTCTTATCTTTTATTTTTTAAAAAAAATATATAAAACAAATATAAAATAGTTATTTTTATTTTAAGTTAAATATTATAAAGTAAAAATGGAAAAAAAATGAAATATTTTTTAAGTTTAATCTCTAATTTAATAAATATAATTTATTCAATGGTAAATTTTATTAAAAAATTTTCTTTTAATATTTTTCTTATATTACTCTTTTTATTAATTTCAATAATTTTTATTGAAAAAAATTTCAATATAAATTATTTTTCTTACAAAAAAGTTCCTTTATTAATTAATATTAACGGTTTAATTACAGAAAAAAAAAAAATTAATCAAAAAACTATTTATTTTATTTCAAAATTTATTAATTTAAATTTTCAAAAAAACAAAGAAAATTCTATTTTTGAAATAGTAGATAAAATTAGACAAGCAAAAAATGATAATAAAATAAATGGAATTATATTAGATTTGCAAAATTTTTCCGGATCAAGTCAAAATTTATTAGAATATATAGGAAAAAGTTTAAAAGAATTTAGTTTTTCAAAAAAGCCTATTTATTCAATAGCTAACAATTATTCTCAATCTCAATATTATATAAGTTCTTTTTCAGATAAAATTTTTCTATGTTCTCAAGGGAAAATAAATATTGATAAGTATAAGATAAATCAATTTTATTATAAAAATTTTTTAAAATATTTAAAAGTACAATTTAATATTGTTAAAATAAAAAAAAATAAATCAATTATCAGATTTTATCCAAAAAAAAGAGTTACTACTCAAAGTACAATTTTACAAAAAAAATGGATTAATTTTTTATGGAAACGTTTTATTAAAAAAATAAAAAAAAATAGAAATATTCGGTATAAAAAAATTTCTTATTCGAAAAAAAAATTAATTAAAGGATTCAAAAAAAACTCTGAAAAATTTTCAGAATATGAAAGAAATAAAAAATTAGTAGATTTTATTTATCCTTATCCAAAAATTAGAAAAATATTAATTAAAAAATTTGGATTTAATAAAAAGAAAAATAATTTTAATTATATTAATATCAACGATTATCATATTAAAAATAAAAAAAGTTTAAATAAAATAGCAGTTATAATTTTAGATGGTTTTATTTCAGAAAATAAAAATTATATTATTAATAAAATTAAAATTGCTAAGAAAAGAAAAGATATTAAAGCATTAATTTTTAGAATAAATACCCCTGGAGGAAATATAATTTTTTCAGAAAGAATAAGGGAAGAATTAATAAATTTTAAAGATTCTAAAAAGCCTGTTATTATTTCTATGGGACAAATTGTTGCATCAGAAGGATATCGGATAGCTTCGGTAGGAGATTATATATTTGCTCATCCTACAACATTAATAAGTCCGATCAAAATATTTAATGTTAAAAATACATTTAATAAATTGATTTATAAACTAAAAATTGATAGAAATAAATTCTATTCTTCATTTTTTATAAAAAATAACCTTTTTAAAAAATTTAAAAAAAATAAAAAAAAGATAATACAATTAAAAATAAAATATGATTATTTAAATAATTTAAAAAAAATAGCTAAATCAAGAAAATTATCATTAAAAAAAATTAAAAAATTAGAAAAAAAAGAAATTTACATAGGAATAGAAGGGAAAAATAATAAGTTAGTTGATTTTATTGGAGATTTTGATGATGCTTTAAAAAAAACAATTTTCCTATCCAATATTTCAAATTATCAAATAATTTGGATGAAAAAAAACAATTATTTTTTAAATTAAAAAAATAAGGTTAATTTTTAATTTTTTTAAAAAATAAAAAATCACTTTTTCTATGAAATATTATTAATAAATAATATTAATTAAATATATACCTTAAAAATTTTTTTCTAATATATTAGAGTGATAAAATTTATAATAATTTTTATTATTTACATAATTATTTTAAATAATGTCCCATTTTTTTTTCTTTAGTAGTTAAATAATTAAAATTATTAGAATTTTTTTTTACAATAATTGATACTCTTTCTATAACATCTATACCTGAATCTTTAAAAATTTTTATTTTCAATGGATTATTAGTCAATAACTTAATTTTTTTTATTTTCAGTATATGAAATATATCAATACAAATAGAAAAATCTCTTTCATCTGCAGAAAATCCTAATTTTTGATTAGCTTCTACTGTATCTAGTCCACTGTCTTGCAAAGAATAAGCTTTAATTTTATTTAATAAACCTATATTCCTTCCTTCTTGTCTATGATAGATTAAAATTCCCTGACTTTCTAAAGAAATTAATTCTAAAGCTTTTTTTAATTGAAAACCACAATCACATCTTAAGCTAAAAAAAGCATCTCCTGTTAAACATTCAGAATGTATTCTTGATAAAATAGGAACATCCTTATTTATGTTACCATAAATCAAAGCTACATGATTTTTTTGACTATTTTTTTCTTTAAATCCTACAATTAAAAAATTTCCCCATGGAGTTGGTAAATTAGCTTCTGATATTTTTTTAACTCGCATAATAAAAATCCTATTTTTTCAAAAAAATAACAATAAAAAAAACTAAAAAATAAAAAAATAACTAATATTACTTATTTTAATTTATTATTTTAAATAATTAAATTTTTTTTTAAAAAGGTATATATACATATTTTATAATTAAATGTGTTTTAAAAAAATATTTGAGTTAATCAAAATTTTTTTTGTAATAATTAAATTTAAGATTAATGAATCTATAATTTTTTTATAAAAAATTATATTAAATTTTTTTATTTTTAAAGTAAATATTTTTAAATTTATATAAAAATTTTTTATTTCTATAAAATTTAAGTCTGTTTTTTTAACAAAATTTATATTTTTTTGTTTATTTTATTAAAAAAAATATTTTATAAACTATATAAATACTCTTTATTTTTATAGAAAATGTGCTTTTTTAAAATTTTTTAAAAAATAATTTGTGTATACTTAACGTATCATTATTTGTTAGTTTATAAAAATTGAATAACTTGAATGTACAAACTTGCAGCTGTTTAATCAGCTGCTTATTAACTTGATAATAAAAAAATTTTAAATTTAATATTTTTTACTAAACAAATATTATTTTTTTTAAAAAAATATTTAAATACTTTTAAATTTTTCATAATTTCTAATTAAAAATATAAAAATTATAAATTTCAAAAAAATAATTAAAAGTTTTTAATTTGATCTTTTGCATGATAAGAAGAACGAACAAATGGTCCACAAAATGCGCTAGTAAACCCCATAGAAAAAGCTTCTTTTTGAAAATCTATAAATTCCTGAGGAGTTATATAACGTTTTACAGAAACATGAAATTTACTAGGTTGCAAATATTGTCCTATTGTTATCATATTTACTCCATTATTTCTTAAATCTTTCATTACTTCAATAATTTCTTTTTCTGTTTCTCCTAAACCTAACATTAATCCTGATTTAGTAGGAATATTAGGATTTCTAGTTTTAAAAATATTTAGTAAATTTAAAGAAGAAAAATAATCCGCTCCTGGTCGTATTTCAGAATATAAACGAGGAACATTTTCTAAATTATGATTAAATATATCAGGAAGAGAAGATTCTAATGTGTTTAAAGCGATTTTAATTTTTTTTCTAAAATCAGGGACTAAAATTTCTATTTTTATATCTTTTTTTTTTCTAATTTCTTTAATACATTTAGAAAAATGTTCAGCTCCTCCATCATGTAAATCATCTCTAGCAACAGATGTAATGACTACATAATTTATATTCATACTTTGAATAGTTGAAGCTAAATTCTTAGGTTCATTTTTATCTATAGGCATAGCTCTGCCATTCATTATAGCACAAAAAGGACATTTTCTTGTACAAATTTTTCCGAGAATCATAAAAGTTGCTGTTCCATTATTAAAACATTCTCTTAAATTTGGACATTTTGCTTCTTCACAAACAGAATTTAATTCTTTTTTTCTTAATCTACTAAACATTCTGTCAATTTTTTTTGAATTTGTCGGAATTCTAATTTTTATCCAATTAGGTTTTTTTAACATAATTTATAAGAAAAAAATTTAAAAAAAAATAATAAAAAATTTTATTTATATAAATAAAATTTTAACAAAAATTATTTTTTTATTTTATTAGTTAATTGGTTATAATACCACAAAAGAAATAAATTTTAAGTGATAAAAAAATTATTACTAATATTTTTTAAATTCTTTAAAAATATTTTTTTTTAATATATTTTCTATATTTTTTAATTTTTTTTTAGATGTAAATTTAGAAAGATTATCCATTTTTATTTCCTTATTTCCACAGGGGATGATATTTTGAAAAGGAGTTAAATCCATATCTATATTTAATGATAAGCCATGCAATGAATAACCATTTTTTATCTTTAATCCTAACGAACATATTTTTTTTTCTTCTATATAAACACCCGGCATTCCTTTTTTAATTTTTCCTAAAATATCAATTTTTTTTAGAGTATTTAAAATAATTATTTCTAATATTTCAATTAATTTTCGAACATGTATATTTCTTCTTTTTAAATCAATTAAAAAATATATTAATTTTTGCCCAGGACCATGATAAGTAATTTGACCACCTCTATCACTATTCTCTATAGGAATATTAGTAACATTAATAATATTTTTTTTATTTCTAATTTGTCCTTGAGTATAAACAGGGTAATGTTCAACTAACCAAACTTCATCTATAGTACTACTACTTCGAAGATAATTAAATTCATGCATAGAATTATAAATAGTTTTCCAATTTTTTATTCCTAAATTACGGATAATAATTTTTGTATTGTACAAATTAAATTCCTGCTTAATTTTAAAAAAAATAAAAATTATTTAATTTAAATAAAAATTTGATTCTTCAAAAAAAATTTCTAAGTAAATAATGAATATCTGATATTCATTATTTCTATATTTTATTAAATTATTTTTTTAATAAAAAAATTTTTAATAGCTAAATAGCGCTAAATATTAAAAATAGATTTGATACTAGTGATTATGAACTCAATTCCTATAGAAAATAATAATAAACCCATTATTTTAGTCATAATATTAATTCCATTTTTTCCAAGAAAATCTACAATTAAAGGAGAAATTTTAAATAATGTCCAACAAAAAAATGAGAAGATTAATATTATTAAACTACAAAGTATTAGATTTTGTATATCAGAATGTTTACTACTCCAGACAATAGTAGAACTAATAGCTCCAGGGCCTGCTATTAACGGCATTGCTAATGGAACTACACTTACAGTATCTGATTCAGAATTAAATTTAACAGATTTTTTATTTTTTTCTTCTTTTTTTGTTATTTTCCCACTTAACATGGAAAAAGCAATAGCAATTACTAATATACCTCCAGCAATACGAAAAGAATTAATTGAAATACCAAAAATATTTAAAATAGTTTGCCCTAAAAATAAAGAAATGCACAAAATAATACTGACAGATATATTAGCAATTAAATTAGTTTGATTTCTTTCTTTAATTGTTTGTTTGCTTGTTATACTATAAAAAATAGGGATTAAACCTATTGGATTGACTAATGCAAATAAACTAAAAAAAAACTCTATATAAATAAAAAAATCACCAAATAATATATTCATATTTTATCTCCATATTTTTGAATTAAAAAATTTAAATAAAATATAATACTAATAGTCATTTTAAAAGTAATACTTAATGCATAGAAATTAAATTCTAATTAAAAATTAATAAATTAAAATTAATTCAAATAGAAAATTATCTAATAAAACTTTAAAAATAATAATATATTATATTCTATATCGGACAAGCTATTACACTTCTTTTATTGATTTGAATATCAACGATAGTTACCAATAAAATATCGGATATTCTATAAAATATATGTTTTAAAACTTCTATAATTCCATATTCTCTATTGCATACTACTTCATTTTTTTTAGAATGTAAAAAAAATAAAGGAATAAATACATAAGCTCCATTTTCAATAATTCTAGCTTTAATCCCATTTTTATAAACATCTATAATTTCTGCAGAATATATTTTATCTTTTTCATTTATTTTTTTAAAAAAATTTGCGTACAACCAATTTTGAATTTCTTTCTCAGCCATTTTATTCTTTCTTCGTTGTTCATTTATTTTAATTAACACAACTTTTTTTGGTCTTTTTATTTTTTCTTTTTTGATAATAGCTTTTAGTAGCCGATGATTTATCATGTCTCCATATTTTCTAATTGGAGAAGTCCATGTTGCATAAACTTTTAAACCTAGTGCTAAATGAGGTTTAGGAAATATACTTATTTTTCCAAAAGCTTGAAATTTTCGAATTCTTGCTTCAAGATAATTATCTCCTAGTTTATTTATAATAAAATGAAGTTCTTTAAATCCTTTTAAAGTATTAATATTTTTACTATCAAGAAAAATTTTATATTTTTTTAAGAATTCAACCGTAAATTTAGAATTTTTTAAATCAAATCCAATGTGAGTATTATATATCCCAAAACCTAATTTTTTAAATAAAAAAGTAGCAGCACACATGTTAGCAGCAATCATTGCTTCTTCTACTATTCTGTTTCCAATTCTTCTGGGTTCTATATATATATTAACAATTTCTCCTTTATTATTAATTTGAAATCTATATTCTGGTCTTTCTTTAAAAATTAAAGCGTTTTCTTTCCTCCAATTTAAACGAAGCAAAGAAAAATTTCTTAATAAAATTAATTTTTTTTCTATAGAAAGACTATTAGGTTTCCAAGAACCTTTTTTATTTAACCAATTAGAGACATTTAAATATGTTAATTGTTTTCTAGATTTTATCCAAGCTAAAAAAAATCTAGTTTTTTTTTCGATAATACTTCCATCTTTTGAAAATATAATTTCACAAGCTAGAGATGGTCTTTTTTCATTTGGACATAATGAGCATAAATTTTCTGATAGTGATCTAGGTAACATAGGAACATTAAATCCCGGAAAATAACTAGTAAACGAACGATTTTCAGCTATTTTATCTAATTTACTTCCTACCGATATATAAGAAGTTGGATCTGCAATAGCAACAATTAGTTTAATTGTATTATTTTCTTCTTTTTGAATAAATAAAGCATCATCAATATCTTTAGTATTTTCGTTATCGATAGTAATAAATTCTAAGCTCGTCAAATCTTTTCGATTTAATTCATCTGAAATAAATTTTATATTTTCTTTAATATCTATAGAAGGTTCTTTTTTTTTTAAATTATATTTTGATAACATTATACTCCAAAAATAAAAAGGATCATTTGAATTTACAATAAATTCTATTAGTTCAGCAAAAAATATTTTATAACCTTTTAATCTATGTTGAATTAATTCAGCAAATACCCAATCTCCTTCTTCAAATATTTTTGACATATTATTTTCTCTATTACAAAAAATTGTTTTTTTTATTAACGAGTTTTCCGGAATTATATAGAATACATCTTTCTTTTTTATTATTTTTCCAATAAATTTTTTTAAGATAGGAGTTAATAATTTTTTTATAATTACAATTTCTTTATTATTTTTAAAAATAATTTCCGCTTTAACCTTATCTCCATGCATTACTTTTTTCATTTCTTCTGGAGATAAAAAATAAAATTTACGAGTATTAGTTTCTAAAAAACCAAATTTTTTTTTAGTGCTTCTAACTGTACCTTCTATTTCTATTATTGATATTTTTTTTTCTAATTTTTTTTTTAACTTTATTAACAATGGATTATTACAAAACATAATATTTAAACCTAATTTAATAAAATATGTTTGAAAATTTCTATAAAAAAATATTTTTTTTAAAAATTTTTTAGTAATCATTTTTTTTATTTTTTATCTTATTAAAAAAAATATTTTTTATACTTATTACTTATAAATAACATTTATTAATATATTTTAAATGACATTAATATGCCTTTAAGGAAATTTAAAATTTTTTATAAAAAACATTAGCTCATAATTGAAACATTAAATCCTCCGTCAACATAAATAACTTGCCCGGTTATTCCTGCAGAAAGTTCAGAAAATAAAAAAACAACAGAATTTCCTATATTTAAAATATTAATAGGTTTTTTAATAAAACTATTTTTAACAGATTTTTCTATAATTTTTTTAAAATCTTTAATAACATATGAAGAGATAGTTTTAATAGGACCTGAAGAAATAGCATTAACTCGAATACTTTCTTTTCCTAACGAAAAAGCCATATAACGAACATTTGCTTCAAGAGATGCTTTAGCTAATCCCATTACATTATAATTTGGAATAACTCTAGTAGATCCAATATAAGAAATAGTTACTAAAGAAGAGGATTTATTTAACATATCTTTAGATTCTTTTGCTAATGCAGAAAAACTATATGAACTAATTTCATGAGAAAGTAAAAATTCTTTTCTAGTAAGTACATTTAAAAAATCTCCCGTTAATTGTTTTCTAGAGACAAAAGCAATTGAATGAACAATTCCATCAAATTTTTTCCAAATTTTTTTTAAATTTAAAAAAAAATTTTTAATACTATTGTCTTTTTTAACATTACATAAAAAGACAATATCTGAATCTAGAAATTTAGCTAATTCTACAACTTTTTTTTTATTTTTTTTAGAACAATAAGTAAATGCTAACTCTGCTCCATATTCATGAACTTTTTTTGCTATTCCATATGCAATTGAATATTTATTTAAAACACCAGTAATTAATATTTTTTTACCTAAAAGTAATTTTTTTTGGTAATTTTTCATATTGATTTAATTTTATTTATTATTTTTTTTAAAAGAATTATAAATAAATTCAACTTATTTCTCATATTAAAAAAATTTTAATAATTAAGTTAATTTATTTACCTAATGAAATAATGATTAATTGTATGGTAAAACACATTTTTTTTTATTTTATATATTTTATTATTTAAATTTATTTATATCTAACTCTATTAAAATTAATATTTAATTAAATTATAAGAATTAAAAAAAAGAAGGTTTATACCTTCTTTTTTTAAAAAAATATAGATATACTTTATTACAGTAAATTTTTTATTTTAAATTTTAAGATTTTTTTTAATTAAACTATTTTTTTTCTAGAAAAAATCGATAAATAATGCTTTATTAAAAATTAATAATTTCATAGATTTATTTTTAAGAAGAAAATTACTGAATAAAAATTCAATTTATAAAAAATTATATTTTTTAAAAAAATAATTTTTTTTTAAATTTAATTAATAATTAATTATTCATTTATAAAATTCGATTAGTTAATTCAACAGATAATCCTATATAATTACTAGGAGTTAATTTTTTTAATCTTATTTTTTCTTTTTTTGGAATAGATAAATTATCAATAAAATTTAAAATATTTTCTGAATTAATTTTATTTTTTTTAATTTCTTCTTTTAACTTTTCATAAGAGTTTTTAATAGAAAAACGTCGCATAACAGTTTGTATGGCTTCTGTAAGAATTTCCCAATGATTATTTAAATCTTTTGTTATTTTTTTTTCATTAATCGAAATTTTTTCTATCCCTTTCTCTATAGAAAAATAAGCTATTACTGAATACCCTAACCCTACCCCTAAATTTCTTAACACAGTTGAATCACTTAAATCTCTTTGCCAACGAGAAATAGGTAATTTTTGTCCGATAAAATTTATCATCGCATTAGATAGTCCTAAATTTCCTTCAGCATTTTCAAAATTTATAGGATTTATTTTATGTGGCATTATTGAAGAACCTATTTCTTTTAATATTTTTTTTTGAGAAAAATACCCAATTGAAATATATCCCCAAATATCTTTAGAAAAATCAATAAGTATTAAATTGAATATAGAAATACAATTAAATAATTCTGTAATATAATCATGAGGTTCTATTTGAGTAGTATATGGATTCCATGTAATTCCCAATTCAGTTACAAATTCTCTACTTATTTTAACCCAATCCACCTCAGGATAAGCAATTAAGTTAGCGTTATAATTTCCTACTGTTCCATTTATTTTACCTAGGATTTCTATTTTTTTTATTTTTTTAAATTGTCTAGATAAACGAAAAATAAAATTTGCTATTTCTTTACCCATTGTAGTGGGAGTTGCAGGTTGTCCATGAGTTCGAGAAAGCATTGGTACGCTTTTATATAAAAAAGAAAGTTTTTTAAGTAAAGAAATAATTTTTTTCCAATGAGGTATTAAAGACATTTTAATAAATTTTTTTAACATTAAAGCATAAGAAAGATTATTAATATCTTCTGATGTACAAGAAAAATGAATAAATTCTGAAATAAAATTTAAATTTTTTATTTTTGATATTTTTTTTTTTAAAAAATATTCAATTGCTTTCGTATCATGATTAATTTTTTTTTCAATTTCTTTTATTTGGTAAGCATCTTTTTTATCAAATTCTTTATAAATTTTATTCAAATTTTTAATTGTTATTAAATCAAACGAAGGTAATTCTTTTATTTCTGTTATAGTGGATAATTTTATTAGCCAATTAATTTCTACTTTAATTTTAAATTTTAAAAAAGCATATTCACTAAATATTTCTTTTAAAAAAAAAGTTTCTTTAAAATATCTTCCATCGATAGGAGAAATAGCCATTAGATTACTTAATTTCATTAAAGCATTTCCTATTTATTTTTTGTTTAATTTATTTGAAATATATAAAAAAATTATTTAAAATTTAAAAATTAAATTTTATGAATTAACTTTTTTAATTAAATAAATTAATTAATTTATTTAAAAATATTTAATTTAAATTAAAAAAATTACATTAAAAATAATATTTAATATTTTTTATACATTAATTTTTTTTAAAGCAATTCTTTTTTTTATAACGCCCCCTCCTAAACAAATACTTTTTAAATAAAAAACTGCTGACTGTCCAGGAGTCACAGAAGAAATAGGTTTTTCAAACTTTACTATAATTAAATCATGACTAAGTTTATTTATTTCACAATTAATATTTTCTTGTTGATACCTGATTTTAACTTTACATTTCAAAGAAATAAAAACTTTATTCTTATTAAACCAGGATAATCGTTCAACTAAACATCCGGTAGACATTAAATATATATTATTAATTCCTTGTGCTACAACTAAAGAATTCGTAGAAATATTTTTTTTAACTACATACCAAGGTTCAGAAGAAAAATTTTTTTTTCCACCAATTTTTATTCCTTTGCGTTGTCCTATTGTATAGTTCACTAAACCAGTGTGTTTTCCTAAAAATTCATTTTCAACAGAAATAATACTTCCTTTTTTAATAGGTAAATATTTTTTTATAAATAATTTAAAATTTTTTGGATTTATGAAGCAAATTCCAGTAGAATCTTTCTTTTCAGCTACTACTAAGTTTAAATTTCTAGCAATTTTTCTAACTTTTTTTTTATAAAGATTTCCCAATGGAAATAAAGTTTTTCTTAAAGCATAATTAGTAATAGAATATAAAAAATAACTTTGATCTTTTTTCTTATCTTTTCCTTTTAATAAGTAAGTATTTCCTAAAATTTCTTTTTTTCTTACATAATGGCCTGTTGCTATAAAATCTGCTTTTAACACTTTTATTGAAAAATTTAAGAAAAATTTAAATTTTATCTCTTTATTGCATAATATATCAGGATTAGGTGTTCTACCAGATTTATGTTCTGATAAAAAAATTTTGAAAACATAATTCCAATATTCTAAAGAAAAATTTATAGTATGTAAGTATATATCTAATTGTTTGCATACTAATTTTGCATCTTTTAAATCTTTTTTAGACCCACAATACTCAGAATTATCTTCTTCTTCCCAATTTTTCATAAACAATCCTTCCACTTGGTAATTTTTTTCTTTTAATAACCAAGCAGATACGGAAGAATCTACTCCTCCAGACATTGCAACAATAACTTTAGGTTTTTTTATCTTTTTTTTAATTATTATCATATTTTAATATTTATTAGTTTATATCAATTTTATAGTTATGTTAAATAAAATAAGGTATTTTTTATCTTTGATGATATTATCATTAATTAAATAATGCAAATGACATTTTTGTATCATTTAATATGTTTTTTAATAAAACATATGAATAAATACAATTATTTTTTTACAACGGTAAATTAATTAAAAAATGAAATATTTAAGAAATTTTTCTATTATTGCACATATTGATCATGGAAAATCAACAATTTCTGATCGATTAATTCAAATATGCGGAGGATTATCTAATCGGGAAATGTCTAATCAAGTTTTAGATTCTATGGAATTAGAACGAGAAAGAGGAATTACTATAAAAGCTAGAAGTGTAAGTATTAATTATATATCTAAAAAAAAACAAAAATTTAAATTTAATTTCATTGATACTCCTGGACATGTTAATTTTTCTTATGAAGTTTCTAGATCATTATCTGCATGCGAAGGGGCTTTATTGGTAATAGATGCTAGCCAAGGCATAGAAGCTCAAACCGTTGCTAACTGTTATACAGCTATTGAACAAAAACTAAAAGTTATTCCTGTTATTAATAAAATTGATTTACCTACGGCTAATCCTGAAAAAATTAGAAAAGATATAGAAGAAATAATTGGTATTTCATCTAAACAAGCAGTCGAATGTTCTGCAAAAACAGGGTTTGGGATTATAGATATTTTAGAAAAAATAATTACCGATATCCCTCCTCCTAATGGAAAAATTGATAATCCTTTGCAAGCTTTAATAATTGACTCTTGGTTCGATAAATATTTAGGAATAGTATCTCTTGTTTGTATAAAAAATGGATCACTAAAAAAAGGTGAAAGAATACAAATTATGAGCACTAAAGAAAAATATTCTATAGAGGAAATTGGAATTTTTACACCAAAACAAGTTAAAAAATCGATTTTAAACTGTGGAGAAGTAGGTTGGGTTATTTGTGGAATTAAAAATATTTTAGGAGCACCAGTTGGTGCTACCATAACATCTTTAGCGCGACCAGCTATTAATCAATTGCCTGGATTTAAAAAAATTAAACCTCAAATTTATGCAGGATTATTTCCTATTTCTTCTGAACAATATACAGTGTTTAGAGATGCTTTAGGAAAATTAAGCTTAAATGATTCTTCTTTATTTTATGAACCAGAAAATTCAATTGCTCTTGGATTTGGATTTAGATGTGGATTTTTAGGTTTACTTCATATGGAAATCATACAAGCTCGCTTAGAAAGAGAGTATCAATTAAATTTAATTTCAACAGCCCCGACAGTTGTGTATGAAATAGAGAATGAGCACAATGAATTAATGTATATGGATACTCCTGCTAAGATTTCTGCATTAAAGAATATAAAATCTTTTAGAGAACCAATTGCAGAATGTTATATTTTATCTCCAATTCAGTATTTGGGAAATATTATAAAATTATGTAATGAAAAAAGAGGAATCCAAACAAAAATTTTTTTCTATGAAAAACAAGTTTCTTTAACTTATGAAATACCTATGTCAGAAATTATTCTTAATTTCTTTGATGAACTCAAATCTATTTCTAGTGGTTATGCTTCGTTAGAATATGATTTTAAAAAATTTAAAACATCTAATATGGTTTGTCTAGATATATTAGTTAATTCTCAAAAAATAGATGCTTTTTCAATTATTATTCATGAAAGTCAAGTTTTGTATAGAGGAAAAGAGATAATTAAAAAAATGAAAAATTTTATATCTCGTCATCAATTTGATATTGCTTTGCAAGCAAGAGTAAAAAATCGAATTATTGCTCGTTCTACAATAAAACAGTTAAGAAAAAATGTTTTATCTAAATGTTATGGAGGAGATATTAGTCGTAAAAAAAAATTACTTCAGAAACAAAAAAAAGGAAAGAGAAGAATGAAAAAAATTGGAAATGTAAACTTGCCTCAAGAAGCATTTTTCTCAGTATTAAATACTTGCAATAAATAATTATTAAAGGATTTATTTTAGATGAAAAATGAAATAATATTTTTTATTTTTTTTTTATTAACTTTAATTTCAGGAATTTTTTGGTTATTAAAAAAATATTTTTCTAAAAAAAAAATGTTTAATTATACTTTTTTTTATAAAAAAAACTATTTTTTTAAATTTATAATTAGTAATATTAAACTATTAACAGAAAAATCAATATTAATAACGTTTTTTATGATTTCTTCTATTTTTTTTATTAGATCTTTTTTTTTTGAACCTTTTCAAATTCCATCAAGTTCTATGGTTCCAACATTATTTCCAGGAGACTTTATTATTGTTAAAAAATTTGAATATGGAATAAAAATTCCATTTTTAAATCATATTTCTATAAAAAATAATTCCCCAAAAAGAGGAGAAATTATAGTTTTTAAATATCCTAAAGACCCTAAATTAAATTTCATAAAAAGAATTATTGGTTTACCTGGGGAAAATATATTTTATGATGTTTTTGAAAAAAAAATAATAATTCAAGAAAAAGATAAAAAAAATATTCATAGTTATTCAAAAAAAATTAAAAATGAATGTTTTTTTCTAAATGAAATTTTTAAATCCATCAATAAAAAAAATATTTATTTATCTTTTGATACTTATGAAGAAACTTTAGAAAAAGTAACTCATAAAATATGTTTATTAAATCAAGAAAATCAAAGAATAAAGAAAAATTTTAATCGATTGAATAACATGATATTTAAATGGAAGATACCTAATAATTCTTATTTTGTTTTAGGAGATAATAGAGATAATAGTTTAGATAGTAGATTTTGGGGATTTGTTCCAAAAAAAAATATTTTAGGAAAAGCAACAATAATTTGGATGAGTTTTAAAAAAAAGGAAAATGAATGGCCAACTGGTATTCAAATTAATAGAATAGGAAAAATTTATTAAAAAAAAAATATTAAATACTGTTATTGTTTATTTCTGTTATATATGTCATTCAATTACCAAAAATTTGGAATTGCTATAAAATGACAAATTTTATAATAAATAAACTGCAAAAAATATTAGGTTATAAATTTAAAAACAAAGAACTATTGATTCAAGCATTAACTCACCGCAGTGCTAGTAGTCAACATAATGAACGATTAGAATTCTTAGGAGATTCTATTTTAAGCTTCATTATTGCAAATGCTTTATATAAATATTTTCCTCATATTAATGAAGGAGATATGAGTAGAATAAGAGCTTCTCTAGTTTGTGGTCATACGTTAGCTACCATTGCTTATGAATTTGATTTAGGAGAATATTTACAATTAGGACAAGGAGAACTTAAAAGTGGAGGATTCAGAAGAGAATCTATTTTAGCTAATACTATTGAAGCCTTGATAGGAGCTATTTTTTTAGATAGCAATATTTATAAAATAGAAGTATTAATTCTTAATTGGTATAAAAATAGATTAAAAAAAATAAATCCTATTAACACAAAAAAAGATCCTAAAACAAGATTACAAGAATATTTACAAGCTAAGCATTTACCTTTACCTTCTTATTTAATTGTTAAAGTATACGGAGAAGCTCATAATCAACTTTTTACAATTCATTGTGAAATTTCAGGAATTAATGAAAATTTAATTGGAGTGGGTTCAAGTCGAAGAAAAGCAGAACAAAATGCTGCTCACCATGCTTTAATAAAATTAGGATTAACGTGAAAAATAAAAAAACTTATTTTGGTACATTAATAATTATTGGAAAATCTAATACTGGGAAATCTACATTATTAAATAAATTAATGAATAAAAATATTTCTATGACATCATTTAGAAAAAATAGCACTGAAATTTGTATAACAGGAATAAAAACAGAACGGAAATATCAATTTGTTTATTTAGATACCCCTGGCATGATAGATAATCCAAAAAAAAGAGAAATTATTAAACGAATTATAAAAAAAGAAAAAAAATGTATATATATATTATATATGACTAAATATTTATATTGGGATAGTAATGATAATTTTTTTTTAAAAGATATTAAAAAATATAATATTCCTATAATTTTATTAATTAATCAAATTGACAAAATTAAAAAAAAAGAGAATCTTTTGCCTTATATAAAGAATATAAAAAATAAATTTAATTTTTCAGAAATTCTTCCTATTTCAGCTAAAACTGGAGAGAATATAAATATTCTACTTTCATTTATTAAAAAAAAATTATTTTTGTCATCACATTTATATCCTGAAAAGTATATTACTCATTCTTCTACTTTTTTTATGATAACGGAAATAATACGAGAACAGATACTTTTTTTTTTAAAAAAAGAATTACCTTATAATATAAAAATAACTGTTAAATCATTTAAAATTATTAATAATAATTATTATATTAATTCTTTTATAAAAACGAATCACGAAAAACATAAAAAAATTTTTATTGGAAAAAAAGGAGAGATGATAAAAAAAATAAGTATATCTTCTAGAAAAAAAATAGAATTAAACTTTAGAAAAAAAATTCATCTTTTTCTTAAAATTATATAAAAAAAATATTTTTTAGAAATATTTTTTTAATTTTAAAAAATATTAAAAAAATAAAGGTTGTTATTCGATATGTGTATTTTTGGAATAGGAATAGATTTAATAAAAATTAAAAGAATTAAAAATATAGTATTTCGTTTAGGAAATAAACTTCCTCTTAGAATTTTATCTAACGAAGAATGGAAAAATTTCTTAGTTCATAGTAATAAAGTACGTTTTTTAGCTAAATGTTTTGTAATAAAAGAAGCTGCTTCAAAAGCATTAGGAATTGGAATTCAAAAAAAAGTATCTTTTAAAAATTTTCAAATAGAAAACGATTTTTTGGGAAAACCAAAATTAAATCTTTTTAAAGAAGCTAAAAAAATAGCTACTTTTTTTGATATTAAATCAATTCACGTAAGTTTTACTGATGAAAAAAATTATGCTTCAGCAGTTGTAATAATGGAAAAATAGATTTTTTATTTTTTCCTTTTTTTATGAAAAAAATTTTTTAGAATAGTTGCACATTTATTTTGTAAATTTATATTTTTAATTTGAACAAATTTTTTTTTGTAATAATTAATATATTTAAGATTAATTAATTTTTTACTTTTTGCTCCGAAAACTAAACGTTCAACTCTACTATGTATAATGGCTCCTAAACACATTATACATGGTTCTAAAGTAACATACAAAGTAGTATTCAATAATCTATAATTTTTTATTTTTTTAGAACCTAACCTTAAAGCAATAATCTCTGCATGAGCGGTTGGATCATTTTTTTTTATAGAAGAATTATATCCTTTCCCAATTATCTTATTATCTAATACTAATATTGCTCCAACAGGAATTTCTTCTTTTTTTTTACTTAAATTAGCTAATTTTAAACTATATTTAATCCAATATTCATCTGTTTTTTTTTTATTCAATTTTTTTTCTTTTTAAGAAATATATCAATTGTAATTATTTGATGTTTTTTTTAATTATTTTTAATTGTTCTAATTTCCAACTTTTTTTCTTTTCTATGTTTCTCTTGTCATATTGTTTTTTTCCCTTAGAAAGACCAATTTTTATTTTACACCAATTTTTTTTCCAAAATATGGATAATGGTACTATAGTATACGTTTTTTTTTTAACTTCATTAAATAAAAAATTTATTTCTTTTTTTGTTAATAACAATTTTCTTTCTCTTAAAGGATTTATCTTTTCATAATTATTTTTTATTTGTGTAAATTCAATTTTTACTGAGTTTAAATACGCTTCTTGAGAACGTAAAAGAATGTATCCATTACTAATGTCTATTTTTTTTTTTCTAATTGATTTTACCTCCCATCCTTGCAATACAATTCCGGCTATAAAAATATTTATGATAGAAAAATTATAATACGCTTTATTATTAATAATAACATTATCACTTTTTTTTGACATATAAGAGATTCCAGTTAAAATTGATTAATTATAAATAAATTTTATTTTTTTATAAAATATTGATGAAAAAAATAAATGTTATTTTAGTACATGCATTTCCAGAAATACAATATATTTTAAAAATTAAAGTTTTAAAAAATTCAACTGTTAAAGATGTAATCTTAAAATCTAAAATTTTAAAATTATCTTATGATATCGATTTATCTAAAAATAAAATTGGAATTTATGGAAATATTGTTTCTTTATACGACTATGTTAATGAAGGAGATAGAATTGAGATTTATAGAAATCTTTTTTTTACTCCTCAAGAATTAAGAATAAGAAATTTAAAAAAAAAAGTGTAAAAACTCTTTACAGAGGGAATAGTTTTTCTATAACCTCTGTTATAATGATAGTGATTAACTATATTTGTATTTTTTATTTAGAAACAATAACCATAGCAGGACGTAATAATCGATTATTTAAAATATATCCTTTTTGCATAACCAAAATTACATAATTTGATTCAATATCGCTTGATTTTTGAACAGATATAGCTTGATGAATTTTAGGATCAAACAGAATGTTTTTTTCTTTAATTACTTTTACATTAAAAAAACTAAACATATTCAAAATTAAATTTATTAATTTTTTTAACTTTTTAGATATTAAGATGACAGATTCTTCTTTAGAATTAACGATTGATTCTAATGCTCTTTCTATATTATCTAATATTGGAAGTAATTCGCTTATAAACTTTTCTAAATAAAATTTATGGTTTTTTTCTATTTCTTTTTTAAACAAGTATTTAGTTTTATTTAATTGTGTTTCTAAATAAGTTTTATTTTTAATTAAATCATCTTCAGAATCTAAGATTTTCTTTTTTAACTTGCTTATTTCTGGATCATCAATTTCTTTTAAAAAATTTATTTTTTTTTCTTTTTCTATCTTACATTCAGTATTTTCAATTTTTTTTTCTTTTTCTATTTTACATTCAGTATTTTCAATTTTTTTTTCTTTTTCTATTTTACATTCAGTATTTTCAATTTTTTTTTCTTTTTCTATTTTACATTCAGTATTTTCAATTTTTTTTTCTTTTTGAATCATGATTGTTCTTTCCTACATTTAAATTTATTTAATAAATAACTATTAAAATTATCTAGTTATTATATATCAATTTTTAATTGATTTTTTAATAAAAAAGAATAAATTTTTATTTAAAAAAAATTTTAATAATTATTTTTTTAATAGAAAATTATAATTCTGATAAAGGAGGTATATAGGAAATAGACATGTCCCATGGTTGTTCTATCCAAGTATCTTGAGGAACATCTATTACATATTCATCTACAAATAATTTTCCTATAGGTTTTGCAAAAATAGTTACAAAATATGCTTTCGGATACATATTACGAATAACTTTTGCTGTACCTCCTGTATCAACTAAATCATCAATAACAATAACTTCTTCTCCTTTCCCTTTAGCTAATTTTAGTATTCTTATATCTCGTAAATGATTACAATCATAACTAGAAATGCATAAGGTATCAACTAATCTTATTCCTAATTCTCTTGCAATAATTGCTGAAGGTATTAAACCACCTCTACTAACAGCTATAATACCTTTCCAATTATTTTTTTTTTTTAATAATTTCTTAGCTAATCTTCTAGCATAAATTTGCAATTTGTCCCAAGTAACAATATATTTCTTACCCATAAAAATTCCGAAATTGTTAAATTATTATTTAATAATATTTTGGGAATGAAATTACTAATATTAATTAATAAATATTTAGGAAATACAAAATTTTTCTATAGAAAAATAATTAATATTAGTCTCGTATAAAAATTTATTTTTTAAAAATATAGATAATATATATAAAATATTATTCATATAAATTAAGATTTAAAATCTTTCATTTCTTTTTCAATTAATAATATAATAATATGAATTATTTTTATATGCATTTCTTGTATTCTATCAGAATATTTAAAATGAGGAATAGTTATTTCTATGTCTGCTAATCCTGATATTTTACCTCCATTTTTTCCTGTAAGAACAATTATTTTCATATTTTTCTTTTTAGCTGTTTTTATTGCTTTTAAAATATTTAAAGAATTACCAGATGTTGTTATTGCAAATAATACATCTTCTTTATTTCCTACAGCTTCTATATATCTTGAAAATACATTTTCATATCCTAAATCATTACCTACACAAGAAAGATAGCTGCTATCTGATATTGCTATAGCTGAATATCCGGGTCTAATTTTCCTATAGCATCCTGTTAATTCTTCTGCAAAATGCATAGCATCGCAATTAGATCCTCCGTTTCCACATGAAAGAACTTTTTTTTTTTTTTAAAAGCATTAGCAATTAATATTGCGGATTTTTGTAAGAAATCTATTTGAATATCATTTTTTAAAAAAAATTTTAGTATATTTAAAGCAGAGCGCAATTCATCGCGAATAATTTCTTTGTACATAAACTATATCCTTTATCTTTACCATTAAATATATACATTTCTAAATGTACATTAATATTGTATATATTTTTATTCATATACAAATATTTATTAAAAATAATACTTTAAGAAATTTATTAAAAATGTTAACGATTCATTATTACTGAAAGTAATTTTTTATTAATTAAAAAGATCAAAAGATTTTTTTAAAAGGATTTTATACGCAGAATTATTAAAGAAGAAAAAATGAATATGAAAATAATATATTTTCGGTGCGGACGGGACTCGAACCCGTGACCTCCGGCGTGACAGGCCGATATTCTAACCAACTGAACTACCGCACCAAGTAAAATCTTTTCAAAACATATTATGATACTTTTTAAAAAACTAGTCAACTAAATTATTACTTTTTAAATAAATCAATCCATAAACATTTTCCAGATTCTTTTTTCATTTCTTTTAAATAAGAATTGTGATGAATAATTTCTTTTTTAGAGGCAGGAAAATAATAAAAAGAGTTATTTTTTAAAAAATTATTTTTTTTTATAACCTTTTTTTTTTATAGTTATTTTCTGTTAAATCAAAATTAATTTTTTCTTGATTACTTGTCATTAACAAATACACTTTTGCTAATAACTTAGCATCTAGTATTGCACTATGTAATTTTCTGCTATCATTAGTTATTTTATATCGAGAACAAAGGGCATCTAAAGAATTTTTCTTACCAGGAAATAATTTTCTTGATATAGATAAAGTATCTATTAAACTTAAAAAATCTTTTCCTATTTCAACTTTTATATTTAAAAAATTAAATTCGTGTTGTATAAAACTAAAATCAAAATCAGCATTATGTATTATTAAATCTGAATTTTTTATATATGTTAAAAACGAAGATGAAATATCTTTAAAATAAGGTTTGTTTTCTAAAAAAGAATCAGATATTCCATGAATTTTAAAAGCTTCTGAATCGACTTTTCGATTAGGATTAAGATAAGTATGAAAATTATTTCCTGTTAATTTTCGATTTATTAATTCCACTGCTCCAATTTCAATAATCTTATGATTATTACAAATAGAACCTTTTCTATTCATTCCGGTAGTTTCTGTGTCTAAAACTATTTGACGTATCATATATTTAAGTAAAAAATAAGTTATTATTAATTTTTGGAGATTATATATCAAAATGAAAAAATTAGTTAAAATATTTACTGATGGTTCTTGTTTAGGAAATCCCGGACCAGGCGGATGTTCAGCTATTATTAAATATAAGAATAATAAAAAAATATTATCTTTAGGTTATTCTTTAACTACTAATAATAGGATGGAGTTAATGGCTACAATTATAGCTATAGAATGTTTAAACAAAAAAAGTAATGTCTTACTAACTACTGATAGTAAATATGTTAAAAATGGAATTACCAAATGGATCTTAAATTGGAAAGTAAATAATTGGAAAACAAAAAAAAATAAAATAGTAAAAAATATAGATTTATGGAAACGTTTATATTCTTTATTAAAAAAACATAATATTTCTTGGAAATGGACAAAATCACATGTTGGTGATAAAAATAACGAAAAATGTGATAAACTAGCAAAAATAGCAGCTAAATCTGCAAAATTAGAAGATTTAGGATATTGTAAATGATTTATCTTATTTTTTCTCAAATAATGAAATAGGTTTTTAACTATGATTGAAATAAAAAAAATAAAAGTATTAAAAGATAATTATATTTGGATAATAGTAAATAACAAAAGATTAGCAATCATAATTGATCCTGGTGAATCTAAATTATTAATTTCTTACTTAAAAAAAAAATATTTTCCAATAGCAATATTTTTAACTCATTATCATTTAGATCATACTAAAGGTACATCATATCTATATAAAAAATTTCCAAAATTAAAAGTTTACGGTCCAAAAGAAATTGAAAACTTCAAATTTATAACTTTTGTTAATGAAAATAAAGAAATTAATTTATTTAATAAAAAATGGAGAATTATATCAACTCCAGGCCATACTTTGGGTCATATAAGTTATTATTCTTATCCGTTTTTATTTTGTGGAGATGTTCTGTTTTCTGGTGGGTGTGGAAGGGTTTTTGATAACAATTACCATTTATTATTTAATTCTATTAAAAAAATCTTTTCTTTACCAGATGAAACTTTAATCTATTCTTCTCATGAATATACAATTCAAAATTTAATGTTTTCCTTATCTTTGTTAAAGAATGATAAGAATATTGTTAGTTATTACAAAAAAATTAATAGTTGTTACAACAACGAATTTTGTAGTCTACCTACAACACTAGGATTTGAAAAAAAAATAAATATATTTTTAAGAACTCAAGAAGATTTAGTCAAAAAATCTGTAAATTTATCTAAATTTTCTAGTTCTATTGAATGTTTTACTAAACTTAGAATTTTAAAAGATTTTTATTAAACTGGAGCTAAGCGGGATCGAACCGCTGACCTCCTGCGTGCAAGGCAGGCGCTCTACCAGCTGAGCTATAGCCCCCCATTTAAATAATAATGGTAGGCCTGAGCGGATTTGAACCACCGACCTCACCCTTATCAGGGGTGCGCTCTAACCAACTGAGCTACAAGCCTGTTTACTTGTTTTTAACATCAGAAAATTTGTGTGGGCACATTCAAAATTAATCATATTTTTTTAAGGAGGTGATCCAACCGCAGGTTCCCCTACGGTTACCTTGTTACGACTTCACCCCAGTCATGAATCACAAAGTGGTAAGCGCTCTCCTACTTAAAGGTTAAGTTACTTGCTTCTTTTGCAACCCACTCCCATGGTGTGACGGGCGGTGTGTACAAGGCCCGGGAACGTATTCACCGTGGCATTCTGATCCACGATTACTAGCGATTCCTACTTCGTGGAGTCGAGTTGCAGACTCCAGTCCGGACTACGATTTACTTTATGAGGTTTGCTTGTCTTTGCAGAGTTGCTTCTCTTTGTATAAACCATTGTAGCACGTGTGTAGCCCTGGTCGTAAGGGCCATGATGACTTGACGTCGTCCCCACCTTCCTCCGGTTTATAACCGGCAGTCTCCTCTGAGTTCCCAGCATAACCTGATGGCAACAGAGAATAAGGGTTGCGCTCGTTGCGGGACTTAACCCAACATTTCACAACACGAGCTGACGACAGCCATGCAGCACCTGTCTCATAGCTCCCGAAGGCACTTTCTTATTTCTAAAAAATTCTATGGATGTCAAGACCAGGTAAGGTTTTTCGCGTTGCATCGAATTAAACCACATGCTCCACCGCTTGTGCGGGCCCCCGTCAATTCATTTGAGTTTTAGCCTTGCGGCCGTACTCCCCAGGCGGTCGACTTAATGCGTTAGCTTCGGAAGTCATTTCTCAAGGAAACAGCCTCCAAGTCGACATCGTTTACGGCATGGACTACCAGGGTATCTAATCCTGTTTGCTCCCCACGCTTTCGCACCTCAGCGTCAGTATTCGTTTAGGAGGCCGCTTTCGCCACGGGTATTCCTCCAGATATCTACGCATTTCACCGCTACACCTAGAATTCTACCTCCCTCTACGATACTCTAGTCTTTTAGTTTCAAATGCAGTTCCTAAGTTAAGCTTAGGGATTTCACATCTGACTTAAAAAACAGCCTACGTGCTCTTTACGCCCAGTAATTCTGATTAACGCTAGCACCCTCCGTATTACCGCGGCTGCTGGCACGGAGTTAGCCGGTGCTTCTTTTTCGGATAACGTCAGTAAATAAAATTATTAGTTTTATTTTTTTCTTTTCCGACGAAAGTACTTTACAACCCTAAGGCCTTCTTCATACACGCGGCATAGCTGCATCAGGCTTTCGCCCATTGTGCAAGATTCCCCACTGCTGCCTCCCGTAGGAGTCTGGACCGTATCTCAGTTCCAGTGTGGCTGTTTGTCCTCTCAGACCAGCTAGAGATCGTGGCCATGGTAAGCTTTTACCTTACCATCTAGCTAATCTCGTCTGGGCTCATCTAAAAGTGAAAGGTCTAATAAAAGATCCCCCCCTTTGGTTTTTCAACATTATGCGGTATTAGCTACCGTTTCCAGTAGTTATCCCCCTCTTTTAGGCAGATTCCCAGATATTACTCACCCGTTTGCCGCTCGCCGACAAAGAAATAAATTTCTTTTCGCTGCCGCTCGACTTGCATGTGTTAAGCTTGCCGCCAGCGTTCAATCTGAGCCATGATCAAACTCTTCAATTTAACAAAATTTTTTTTGCTCGAAAGAGCAATATTCTTTTAAAATAATTTGTAATTAAATTTGATGTACCCACACAGATTTTCTGATATTTTTAAAGAGCTTTTTTACTAACTTGAATAATACTATAATTAAATGTTTATTTTGTCAATAAATTTATTATATTATTTTAAATATTTTTTTATTTATAAAATATAAAAATTACATATTTTTTTTTAAAATTTTTTTTAGTCTTTTAAAAAAATATAAAAAAATTTAAAAATTATTATTTTAATAAGAAATATGTTATATAGTAATATTTTATATAAAAGGAAAATTATAATAAATGAGTCTGTATTTAAAAATTTCAAAAATAATAAAAAAAGCATTAATTGATTCTTCTGCCCCTTTAGATTGTAATCCTGGAATAAAAAAAAGTTCTTCACATCAAACTAGTGATTATCAAGTAAATGGAATAATTAGCATTGCAAAAAAAATGAACATAGATCCCCATATCTTTTCAAAAAAAGTAATTAAAAATATTAAAAAAAAAGATTTTTATGAAAAAATTAATATTATTGAATCAGGATTGATAACTATTAATTTAAATAAACATTGGCTGGAAAAAGAAATTGAAGTAATGTTTTCATGTTCTAGATTAAATATTTATAAAACTACAAAACCAAAAACTATAGTAATCGATTATTCCTCTCCAAATATAGCTAAAGAAATGCATGTAGGACATTTAAGATCAACTATTATTGGAGATGTATTAGCTAGAGTATTAGAATTTTTAGGACATAAAGTTATTCGAGCGAATCATATTGGAGATTGGGGGGTTCAATTCGGTTTACTTATTGCATATTTAATAGAAAAAAAAATTAATAATGAAAAAAAAATCAGCTTAAATATTTTAGATTTAATTTATCAAAAAGCTAAGAAAAAATATGAAGAAAACAAAAATTTTTCCAAAAAAGTAAAAAATTACACTTTTTTATTACAAAAAAAAGATTCTTTTTGTATGAAAATCTGGAAAAATATAGTAAATATTACAATAAAATATAATCAAAAAATATATAAAAAACTAAATGTTTCATTACATCAAAAAGATATTAAAGGGGAAAGTGAATACAGCGATATGTTAGATCCAATTGTTAAAGATCTAATACAAAAAAAAATAGCTATTAAAAATAATGGTTTATCTTTAATCTATTTAAAAGAATTTAAAAATAGAAATGGAGAAACTATGGGGGTTGTTATAAAGAAACAAGATGGATCTTTTTTATATTCTACCATTGATATTGCTTGTTTAAAATATAGATGTCAAGTTTTAAAAGCAGATAGAGTAGTTTATTACACTGATAGCAGACAAGAACAACATTTAAAACAAATTACTATTATTGCAAAAAAAGCTGGTTACATACCAAAAAACGTATTAGTAGAACATCATATATTTGGTATGGTATTATCTAAAAATAAACAACCTTTTAAAACAAGAACTGGAAATAATATTAAGTTATTAACTCTTTTAGATAAAGCTGTAAAAAAATCTATAAAAATAATAAAAGAAAAGAATTCAAATATGTCTCAAACTGAACTAGAAACTTACGCCCCTATAATTGGAATAGGTGCTCTTAAATATTTTGATTTATCAAAAAATAGAAGTAATAATTATGTATTTGATTGGGATCAAATGCTATCTTTTGAAGGAAATACAGCACCTTATATTCAATATGCTTATACCAGAATTATTTCTATAATAGAAAAATCTAAACTTGATAATTCAAATATTTTAGGAGAAATTTATTTAAAAAAAGAAATTGAAAAAAAACTAGTTATTAAACTACTTGAATTTGAAGAAACCATTATTAATGTTTCTAAATATGGAAAACCTCATGTTATGTGTTTGTATTTATATGAACTATCCTCTATTTTTTCTTCTTTTTATGAAACTTGTACTATTCTTTTTTCAAAGAAAAGAAAAATATTTATTAGTAGAATAAAAATATCTTTATTAACTGCCAAAGTAATAAAAAAAGGACTAAATTTATTAGGTATAAAAACTATTAAAAAAATGTAAATTTTTTTTAATTTATAAAAAACATATCTTTATTCATATTGAATAAAACTTATTGTAGTTATTTTAACGACATCTTTGATTTCCGCATTAGATAATACTATTAATTCGGAACAATGTTTTCGTAAAATAATAGATAAAAATCTTCTTAAAAAATCATGAACTACAAGAACCGAATAATCACTAATTTCTTTTTGTTTTTTAATTGATTTTTTTGTAGCATGTATTAATTTTAAAAGAAAAATAGGTTCAATATCATTTTTCTTTTTGCTTTGGAACAAATCTAATAATTTCCTTTCTATTTCATAATCTAATTTTATTATTTTTGCATTATTTAAATCAGAAAAAATTTCTTGTACTATACTATTTCTTAAAGAAATTCTAACTTCTCTTGTTAAATCATTTATATTTTTATAAATATTTGAGCATTCTATAATTGTTTCCAAAATTGTTCTCATATCTTTAATAAAAACATTTTCTGATAATAAATTTTTTAAAATAGTATGTAATTTTATAAATGATATGCTATCAGGTATTAAGTTTTCTATTAATTTAGGAACTTCTTGTCCTACTCGATTTAATAAATTTTGCGTTTCTTGAAATCCTAATAAATTACTTAAATTTTTAGCAATTAAAACACTTAAATGAGTGGCTATAATAGAACTAGAATCAACTACAGAATAACCATATGCTTTAGCTGTATTTAATATATCTTTATCAATCCAGATAGCAGAAAAACCAAAAGCTGGTTCTACCGTACTATCTCCCTTTATTTTAAGAATATTTTTCTTAGCATCGATAGCTAAATATTTTTTTGGAAAAACAGTCCATTCATCAATTTTAATACCCTTAATAAAGATTTTATAAGAATTAGAAGATAAAGTTATATTTTGTTTTATATGCACGTGTGAAGGTAAAAAACCAAATTTCTTAGCAGATATTTTTCTAACCTCAGTAATTTTATTTAATAAATTTTCTTTTTTTTCGGAGTCAAGTAAAGGTAATAAACTATCTCCTATTTCTATACTGATTACATCTTCTATATACACATCGTTCCAGGAAGCTTCTATTATTTTTTCATTTTTAATTTTCACTTTAGATAAATTTTTACTTTTTTTTATTTTATAAAAAAGATATTTTGAAAAAAATAAAAAAAACATAGTAAATATTAAAAAAATTAAATTAGGCATTCCAGGTATTAGTCCTAGTATTCCTAATACAAATCCACTAAGTAAAAATACTTTTGGATCAGAAAACAATTGATTAACTATCTGTTCTCCAACATTTTGAGAAGTATTAACTTTAGTTACAATAACTCCAGATGCTATTGATAGAACTAAGGCAGGCACTTGCGCTACTAAACCATCTCCTATTGTTAATAATGTATATGTTTGTATAGCGGTTTTAAAGTGCATGCTATGTTGAATAATACCTATTATCAATCCTCCTAAAATATTTATTATCATAATAAGCACACCCGCAATTGCATCTCCTCTAACAAATTTACTAGCTCCGTCCATAGAACCATAGAAATCAGCTTCTCTAATCACTTCCAATCTACGTTTTCTAGCTACTTTTTCCTTAATTAATCCAGCATTAAGATCAGCATCAATTGCCATTTGTTTTCCTGGCATACCATCTAACATAAATCTAGCACTAACTTCTGCAATTCTTCCAGCTCCTTTTGTTATTACTATAAAATTAATAATAATGAAAATAGAAAAAATAATAATTCCAATTGTAAAATTACTACCCACTAAAAAATGTCCAAACGCTTCAATAACACGACCTGCTGAAAAAATACCATTATGTCCTTTTAATAAAATGATTCTGGTAGAAGCAATGTTTAATGCTAATCTCAACAAAGTTGAAAATAATAATATTATCGGAAAAGCTGAAAATTCTAGAGTTTCCTTAACAAGCATTGCTACTAGTAAAATTGTTATGGATATAGCTATATTAAATGTAAAAAAAATATCTAAAAAAAACGCAGATAAAGGTAAAATCATCATTGATAGTATCATCAATACTAAAATTGGTCCGATAAAAGATATCCATTCTGTTTCCTTTAAAATTTTTTTGATATTTTCAATCGAAATAAAATTTTTTATCATTTTTAATTTCCTTAATATAAGTATTAATTAGAAATAAATATATTTTTAGGCTTTTTAGGAAATACACCTCCTGTTCTTTTCCATCTTTTCATCTTATTAATCCATAATATAGCATCGTATATTAAATTATATAATTTTTCAGGAATTTCATTTCCTATGGAAGCATTTTTATAAAAAAAAATAGCTAAAGAAGAATTATATAATATTGGAATATTATTTTCCTTAGCTAATTGAATAATTAAAAACGAAATTTTATCTTTTCCTTTTGCTAATAACGTTGGATTTTTTTTACTAATTGAATCAATATGCAATACTACTGAATAAAAAATATTATCTACAATAATTAAGTCTGCTCTTTTTGTATCAAAAATTTCTTTTTTACCTAACATTTTTTTCATTTCATGACGAATTTTATTTTTAATAACAACGTTTCCTTCTATTTCTTTTATTTCTTGTTTTATTTCTTGAGGAGACATTTTCATACTTTTATAAAAATGAAAATTTTTAGAAAAAATGTCAAAAAAAACAGTTGGTAAAAAAACGATTATTAATAATAAATAACACTCATAAATAATGTTTATTCCGAATAAAAAAGCTTGATTAAAAGGGTATTTCATTAAGATAAATAATTTGTTTGATATATAAACTATATAACATTCAGAAAAAAAAGAAATAATAAATATTTTTATTATTATTTTAAAAAACTCAGCAATTGATTGGAAAGAAAAAATTTGTTTTATACCATTTAATATGTTTATTTTTTGTATATTTTTTTTAAAAAAATTAGTTGTAAATCCTATACTTCCAAATAAAAATGAAAAAAATATTATTTTTAATACAACTATAGCCATAAACAAGAAAAAAAATATTGATATGTTTAAAATGGATGAAATAAAAATTTTTTTTATTTTTGGAAAATTATGCACTATAGATTGATCAAACATTAAATTATTAATTAATATATTTTTAAATTGAAAAAAAATGTTAAGTTTAAAAAACCAAATCATTAAAAAAATAGAAAATAAAATTATTAAAGAATTTAATTCCTTAGAACATTGTTTTATATTCCCGTACTTTTTTTCTTTTTTAATCCGATGAAGAGTTGGATTCTCAGTTTTTTCATTATTATCTAATTCATCATTCATTTTTTATCCTCAAAAAAATTAAGAATATTTATAATTAATTATTTTTTTAAAATAATTTAAATAAAATTTATTTCTTATTTTTCCTTTAATAAAAAAATATATTTTTAGTTTATAAATAAAATATTATATTCTATACATATAAAATATAAAAATGATAATTTTAAACTAAAAAGAAAAATTGAATTATGCGAACTACAAAATATATTTTATCTACTATGAGAGAAAAACCAAGTGAATCTGATACAATTAGCCATCAACTAATGTTGAAATCTGGTATGATTCGAAAGATCTCCTCGGGAATATATACATGGCTTCCAATAGGTTTACGGGTAGTACAAAGAATAGAAAAAATTATAAGAGAAGAAATGCTTAAAATTGATGGAATAGAATTTAGTATGCCAATACTACAACCTGTAGAATTATGGAATAATAGTGGAAGATATAATCAATATGGAAAAGAACTTTTAAAAACTATTGATAGAAATAAAAATACTTTTATTTTAGGTCCTACTCATGAAGAGTTAATTACAGAAATAGTCAAAAAAGAAATACATTCTTATAAACAATTACCCATTACCTTATTTCAAATTCAAACAAAGTTTAGAGATGAAATACGTCCTCGCTCTGGAGTAGTTCGATCAAGAGAATTTATAATGAAAGATGCTTATTCATTTCACACAACTTCTTCCTCATTAGAAAAAACTTACAATATTTTATATAAAACTTACATTTCTATTTTTAAACGAATAGGATTAAAGGTTGTTATTGTGGAAGCAGATTGTGAATCTATGGGAGGAACTTTGTCTCATGAATTTCAAGTTTTATCAAAATCAGGAGAAGACACTTTAGCAATTTCCAATAAATCAAATTATAAAAGTAATATTAAAACTGTAAAAAAAGTTTTTTCTATAACAAAACAATTAGATAAACATGAAAATATTAAACAAAAAATACCGCATTCAACTAAAAAATTTTCTTTGTTAAAAAAAAATAAAAATGTTAATTTAGATAAAGTTAAATTAGCAAAGTTAATTTTATTAAAAGCTAAAAAAAATAATTTGTTTAAAATAGTTTGCTTTGTAATAGAAAACAACAACGAAATTGATATTTCTAAAGCTAAAATAACAAATTTATTAACTGACCCCATCATATTTTTAAATCAAAAAGAAATATTTGAAATATTAGGAAAAGATTTAGACTTTAAAGAAATAAACAATTCTTTATTAATTAAATTAATTATTGACGATTCATTTATTTCTGAAAAATATCTTTTAACTCAATTAAATAATAAAAATAAATTTTTTACTCTAATAAATTTAAAAAAAGATCTAATTAAACCTGTATTTATAAATATTAAAAATGTTAATCAAATTAAATATTTAAAAGAAAAAAAAGAATTTAAGTTACACAAAAGTATAGAAATCGCTCATATATTTAAATTAGAAAAAAAATATTCTCGTATTATTAAGGCTAAAGTAAAGAAAAAAAATGGTTCCTCTACTTTTTTAAAAATGGGATGTTACGGAATTGGAGTTAGTAGAATAATTGCAGCTTTTATTGAACAAAATTATGATGATAAGGGTATGATTTGGAACAAAAATATAGCCCCCTTTCAAATAGCAATTATACCTATAAACTTAAAAAAATCTTCTGAAGTTCAAAAAATAACATCTTTTATTTATAAAAAATTTAAATCAGAAAATATAAACGTACTTTTAGATGATAGAAAAGAACAAGTTGGAGTAATGTTTAAAGACATGGAACTAATAGGAATTCCTTATTTTATCGTAATTAGTACACGGTACTTAAAAAATAAAAGCATTGAATATAGAAACAGATTAACTAATACTACTCGTATTATTGCTATAAATGAAATTTTTAATTTTGTTAAAAACAAATTATTGTAAAAAATACATATTTATAAATTCAATATTAAATATAAAAAATATTATTTTTATGTTTAATATTGTACATATAAAAAATATTCTAATAACAAATTAGTATTTTTTCTAAATTACTTTCTAACTTTAATTGAACCTTTTTTTCTCCTAGTATTTCTTTTAGTTCATCAAGTAAATCATCAGAAACTGAAATATAACATTTTGTATCAAAATAAAGATTTTTTTTAAAATCTCGACTTATATAATGCATGTATACTGGAACTTTTCCATTAGAATGCTTTTTAAAAATTTCTTTTAATGAATTAAGAAATAATGTATCATCGTTATCTTCATTTAATTTAAAAATTAGTTTAGATACATATTTTTTTCTAAAAAAATTTATATTACTAATATGATTAGCGATTAATATTTTTTCTTTATTAAAATAACTAAATTTTAATTCACCTTCTATTATTAATATTTCATTTTTTTTTAATAAAAATTCAAAGATAGTCAATGTTTTCTCAAAAATAATTACCTCTAAACGACCTAAATTATTATCTATTACAATGGAAGCAAACCTCTTTTTATTTTTCGAAAATAAAATTTTTATTGAAATAACTATTCCTTTTACTGTTATTTTTTCTTTTATTCTTTTATATTTTTTATTAGATATTTTGTTTTCGTTTCGTATATAAAAATTAATTTCTTCTTCATATTGAACAATTGGATGACCAGTTAAATAAAATCCCAAAACTTCTTTTTCCCAATTTAATTTCGTTACTTCTGAAAAATTATTTTTAAAATTTAAAGATAATGGTGCCACTTTTTCTAATTCTGTTAATAACGGACCAAATATATTTTCTTGATATTCGCTTTTGCTTTTTAAATATTGTTTAGCTGATTTTATAACTTCAGGAACTGAACAAATTAATTCATATCTACTTTTTTGAAAACAATCAAAAGCACCTGACATAATCAATTTTTCTATTATTCGACGGGAAAGTTTTGAAAGAGTTACTCTTATGCAAATATTTAATAAACTCAAAAAATTTCCATTTTTTTTTCTTTCTTTAATAATCTCATTAATAGAACTTTTCCCAATTCCTTTTATAGCTCCTAATCCATATTCTATACTATAGTTAGAATTAACATGAAACTCATATTTACTTATATTAATATTCGGCGCATTAATAATTAATTTTAATCTTATACATTCATAAAATAAAATTACAATTTTTTCTGTATTGTCCATATCTACTGTCATTGCAGCCGCCATAAATTGGGCGGGATAATGTGATTTTAACCATAATGTTTGATATGAAACTAAAGCATAAGCTACAGAATGAGATTTATTAAATCCATACCCTGAAAATTTTTCAACCAAATCAAATATTTTCATTGATAATTTTGAATTTATAGATTTTTTTTTAGCTCCTTGTTTAAACAAAATTCTTTGTTGATTCATTTCTACTGGATTTTTTTTAGCCATAGCTCTTCGTAATATATCAGCACTAGATAAAGTATATCCTGCAAATACTTGTGCAATACTTATTACCTGTTCCTGATATAAAATTATTCCATAAGTAGAAAGTAAAACAGGCTTTAGCAATTTATGCTGCCATTTTTTATCGGGATATGCGATTACTTCTTTCCCATGTTTTCGATTAATGAAATTATCCACCATTCCAGATTGTAATGGTCCTGGACGGAATAAGGCAACTAAAGCTATCAAATCCTCAAATGAATCAGGATGCATTCTTCTAATTAAATCTTTCATTCCAGGAGACTCTAACTGGAAAATAGCTGTAGTTTCCGAATTTTGCAATAGTTTAAAACTCTTGAAATCATTGAGAGGAATAGATAAAATTTCTATTAATTTTTTTCCTTTTTTGGAACGTTGACCATTAATCATATTTAAAGCTAAACTAATCGTTGTTAATGTTTTTAACCCTAAAAAATCAAATTTTACTAATCCAATTTCTTCAATATCATTTTTATCAAACTGAGTTAATAAATTTTTAGAATTAATATCTCTACATAAAGGAGAAAAATCAGTAATTTTAGTAGGTGCAATAACTACTCCTCCGGCATGCTTACCTACATTTCGCACAACACCTTCAAGATGTTTTGCCATATCAATTAATATTTTTACATCTTTTTTATGATTATATAAATCTAATAATTCTGTTTGTTTAGATAAAGCAACATCTAATGTAATACCAGGATCTAAAGGAACTAGTTTAGAAATTGCATTAATGAATCCGTATGGATAACCTAATACCCTACCAACATCCCTAATAACAGCTCTAGCTGTCATAGTTCCGAATGTAATAATTTGTGAAACAGCAGATTTTCCATATTTTTCTGCAACATGCTCAATTACTTTATCTCGTTTGTACATGCAAAAATCTATATCAAAATCAGGCATAGATATTCGTTCTAAATTAAGAAAACGTTCAAATAGAAGATTAAACTGTAATGGGTCTATTTCCGTAATGTTTAAAACATATGCAACAAGAGATCCAGCTCCTGAACCTCTTCCAGGACCGACAGGAATTCTATTGTTTTTTGCCCACTGAATAAATTCCATAACTATTAAAAAATAACCTGGAAATCCCATTTTATTAATTACTTTTAATTCTTTAAACAAACGAATTTTATACTCTTTTGGTATAATATTTTTAGAAATTTTTCCTTCTAAAAATAATTTTTCAAATCTTTTTTTTAATCCTATTTTAGCTATTTTTATTAAATAATCTTCAGTATTTATATTTCCAGTAAAAAATTTAGGTAAAAAATACTTACCAAAGATAATTTTTATATTACATCTTTTTGCAATTTCTACGCTATTTTTTAAAGCTATAGGTAAATCAGAAAATATTTTCTCCATTTCTTCCGAAGAGCGCATAAATTGATTATCAGTAATATTATTTATTTTTTTAATACTATTTAATGTTAATCCTTTATTAATAGCAACTTTAATTTGATGAATATCAAAATCTTTTTTTTTAATAAAAAAAACTGGATTTGTAGCAACTATTGGAAGATTATTTTTAATCGATATTTCCACAGCTTTATCAATGTAATAATTTTCATACTTTAAATTTATTCTTGTTAACTCTAAATAATAAGAATTAGGAAAAAATGTTTTATAAAAAATCAAACAATCTTTTATCTTTTTTTCTTTTTTTTTTAGTATAAGTTGTCCTATATCTCCTAAACATCCTCCTGATAATACTATTAAACCTTTATTATATTTACATAACCAATCTGTGTTAATAATAGGTCCTGTTTCTGAAAAAGTTTTATTTTGATGAGCTTTAGAAGCTAAAGTTATCAAATTTTTATATCCTGTTTCATTTTTAGCTAATACAGTGATACTACAAACTTCATCCTCTACAAATTTAGAAAAAAAATTAAAATCAACACCAATAATAGGTTTAATTCCCTTTTTATAAGCTGATTTATAAAACTTTATAGTTCCGTATAAATTCGAAAAATCAGTTAAACCTAATGCTGGCATATTTAGTTTTAATGCTGAATTTATTAAATTTTCTGGTTTTGCTAACCCATTTATCATAGAATAATCGCTATGGGAACGAAGATGAATAAATTTTGGTTCTTTCATATCTCTATTATGCCTAAATTCTTTTTAATTAAAAATTAATCCATAGTTAATTTTTTTAATAAAATATTTTTTATATTATTAGATAATATTAAAGTAGTTTTAAAAAACTAAATTTTAAAAAATAATTTAAAGAAATATAATAGTTTTTATTAACTAATAAAATCTTTATTTATTTTCATACAAGAAAAATATGCTATACATACAATTTTATTATTTACTTTAGCAATTCCTTTTAATTTTGTAAGATTTTTTTTTTTTTTTATAAATATGTTTATAACAACTTTTTGTGTAGGAAAAACAAATGATTTTAAATAACATTTTTCTATACTAGATAAACAATAAAAATCTTTTGGAAATATTTTTTCTTGACTTTTTAACAATAAAAAACAACTAGATTGTGCCATCATCTCCATAATATATACACCTGGAAGAATAGGAAATCCAGGAAAATGACCTTTTAAAAAAAAATCATTCTTTTTAATTAATTTACTAGTCTTTACATATTTATTTTTTACTAATTCTAAAATTTTATCTACTAATAAAAAAGGATGCCTATGAGGTAATACTGTTATTATTTCATTTTTATTAAAAATAACATTAATAGTTGACAATTTAATTCTTCCTGTTATTAAAAAAAAATTACTTATATGATCCTAAGTATTTTTTTTTATATAAATATCTTTATTTTCCGAAATTTCTTTTTCTTTTTTTAAATTGGTTAATAGCTGCTATAAATGAATTATTATCGAAGTCAGGCCAAAATATATTAGTAAAATATAACTCTGAATAAGCAATTTCCCAAAGCAAAAAGTTACTAATTCGAATATTTCCTCCAGTTCTAATTAACAAATCTACTGGAGGTAAAAATCTTGTAGATAATACAGAAGAAAAAGTATCTTCTTTTATATCACTCATTTTTAATTTTCCTGATAAAATTTCATTTATAATATTTTTTATTCCATATAAAATATCCTGTCTACCTCCATAATTAATAGCTATATTAAGCTTTAATCCTTTATTTTTACTAGTTAATAATTCAGAAATTTTTATTTGTTTTTGTAAAGTACAATGTAGTTTTCTTTTATTTCCTAAAATTTTTAACTTAACATTATATTTATTTAAATTAAAAATATCTTTTTTTAAAATATATTCAAATAAAAACATTAGATTTTCAACTTCTATTGAAGAACGTCTCCAATTTTCGCTGCTAAATGCATATAAAGTCAAAACTTTAATATTATTAAATAAAGCAAATTGAAGAGAACGATAAACAGCTTTTATTCCTTCTTTATGACCAAAAATTTTAGGTTGACCTCTTTTCTTTGCCCATCTACCATTTCCATCCATAATAATAGCGATATGAGAAGGAAAATTTCTTTTTTTTATATTCATAATATGTAATAAAACTACTTAATAGTTGTTACAAACTATATTTTTTATTTAATTTCTACATTTTATTAAAAATTTTTTATTTATAAAAAATTTAATTTTAGTTAAGGGATATAAAATCTACAACTAAAATTTCATTAATTCTAATTCTTTATTTTTTAAAATAGTATCTATTTTTTTTATAAAAAAATTTGTTTTTGTTTGCAATTCACTTTGAAACAAATAATCTTTATCTTTAGTAATGACTTTTTCATTTAATAATTTTTTTATTTTATCTTTTGCATCTCTTCGAATATTTCTAATGCTAATTCGAACTTTTTCACCATCACTTTTTATAATTTTAACTAATTCTTTTCTTCTATCTTCAGTTAAAAAAGGAATTTTTACTAAAATGGTGTTTCCTTTAGAAATAGGATTTAGTCCCAAATTAGAGCTAATAATCTTTTTTTCTATTAATTTTTGAATGCTATTTTCAAAAGGAGTTACTTTTAATGTTTGAGAATTTTCTAATGTAATATTAGCCACTTTTTTTAGTTCTGTTTTATTTCCATAATATTCAATAAAAATTCCATTTAATATGTCGGATGATGCTCTACCTGTTCTTATTTTACTTAAATTTTTTTTGAAGTTTATAATACATTCTTCCATTTTTTTATTAACATATTTTTGAATATTTTCAATCATAACTTTTCCTTATATATTTCTTATATATAATATTTTTTAAAAAATATTTTTTTATAAAAAAAATTATTTATATAAACTTTATTTAAAATATAAATAACTAAATTTAAAACCATTAAAGAACTTTTGTTTATAGCTCTTTAATAGTTCCTTTTAATTTCTAAAAAATTTTATTATTTTAATTTTTAAAATTTTACTAAAATTATAAAATTTCTCCAACTTCAAACCTTACAAAAGAAATTACTTGAGAATTATATGATTTTAGTAATTGAGAAACAGTTTTTTTAGGTTCAAAAATAAAATTTTGTCCTGTTAAAGAAATTTCATTTTTAAATTTATTTATCTTTCCTTGTATAATTTTATTAATTATTTCATTTGACTTATTTATTTTTTTTAAAGAATTTAAAAAAATTTTTTTTTCTCTATTAATTATCATTTCAGGAATAATATTCGGACTTAAATATTTTGGTTTGCTAGCAGCAATATGCATTGCTAAATTCTTCGAAAATGTACTTTCATCTGAAATAATATTTAAAATTACTCCTATTGTATTATTATGATGCATATAGCTAATTATATTTTTTCCTATTAAAAAATGTATTCTATAAATTTTAATATTTTCCCCAACTTTGGAAATCATTTCTTTTATTTCTTTTTGAAAAATCGAATTAATATGATTAACATCATTTGTTTCTTTTAACAAAATTTCATTAACAACTTTTCTCCCAAATAAAAGAAAACTTTTTTCTTTTGCTACAAAATCAGTTTCACAATTTAGCTCTAAAATTGCAGCTTTTTTATTTTCTACTTTTAAAAAAATTTTCCCTTGTTTTGTTCCATGAAAAGATCTTTTTTCTGCTTTAATTTCACCAATTGTTTTAAGGAAATCAATCGATTTTTCTAAATTTCCCTCCATTTTAACTAAAGCATTTTTACATTCCATAATACCTGCTCCAGTTCTATCTCTTAATTTTTTTACAAGAGAAGCATTCACTACCACCTTATTCATATTTATTCCTTTATTAATTGATAAATTAAATAATATTGATTTAATTAATCAAAAACATTTTTTAAAAATAAAAATTTTTTATTATTACGTTGGTATTAAAAAAATTTTATTTTGCTTTATTAAAAAATCGTATATTTTTATTATTTTTAACGTTAATTCCATTAATTAAAGTAGTAATAGCATCTAAATATAACTTAATTGATCTAATAGCATCATCGTTACCAGGAATAATAAAATTTATTCCATCAGGACTAGAATTTGTATCTACAATCGCAAAAACTGGAATACCTAAGTGATTAGCTTCCTTTATAGAAATTTGTTCATGTTGAGCATCAATAACAAACAAACAATCGGGTAATCCTCCCATATTTTTTATTCCACCTAAGCTATTTTCTAATTTTTTTAATTGTTTTTTTCTAATTAATACTTCTTTTTTCGTTAATTTTTCAAAAGTTCCATCCTTAGATTGTATCTCTAAATTTTTTAAATTTTTAATAGACTGACGAACAGTTTTCCAATTAGTTAACATTCCCCCTAACCAACGATGATTTACATAAAAATGCTTGCAAGCATTAGCTGATTCTTTTACTATTTTACTAGCTGCTTTTTTTGTTCCAACAAATAAAATTTTTCCTTTTCTAGAAACAATTTTTTTTAATTCAAACAAAACAGTGTTAAACATAGGAAGCGTTTTTTCTAAATTAATGATGTGCACTTTATTTCGTATTCCAAAAATAAACGGTTTCATCTTAGGATTCCAATATCTAGTTTGATGACCAAAATGCACTCCTGCTTTTAACATATCTCGCATAGAAACTATTGACATAATCACCTCAATTTAAAATTTTTTACTAAAAAATAATAATTTTTTACTATTTATTTTTTATTTATATTGTACAAATACATAAAAATTAAAAACATTTAAACATATTTTTTTATTAATAAAAAAATAAATTATAGTTTTTATAAACTTTCTTTACTTTTTAGAAAATTAAAATTTTTACTATTTTTTAATAGTATAATCTATATATATCAAAAAAACCGTAAATTTAAAAATTTCTATAATAAAAAAATTAGGAAAATTTATGTATAAAAATCTTATAAAAACAAATGTAGAAATAAAGAAAATGAAAGAGGCTGGAAAAATAGTGTCTAATGTTTTGAAAATGATTTCAGAATATATTGTACCTAATATAACTACAGGAGAATTAGATCGAATCTGCCATGATTATATAGTATATGAAGAGAAAGCATTCCCTGCTTGTTTAGGTTATAATGGATTTCCAAAATCAACTTGCATTTCCGTAAATGATGTTGTATGTCATGGAATTCCTAATGATAAAAAAAAATTGAAAGATGGAGATATTGTAAATGTTGATGTAACTGTGATAAAAAATTCTTATCATGCAGATGCATCTAAAATGTTTTTTGTTGGAACTCCAACTATTTTAGGAAAGAGATTATGTTATGTTACTAAAAAAAGCCTAGATTTAGCTATTAAAATAGTTAAACCAGAAATATGTATAAATAAAATAGGAAAGATTATTCAATCTTATGTTGAAAAAAAAGATTTTTCAATAGTTAAGGACTACTGTGGACATGGAATTGGAAAAAAATTTCATGAAGATCCACAAATCCTTCATTACTATAATAAAAATTATAAATTTTTATTAAAAGAAAATATGACTTTTACAATTGAACCGATGGTAAATGCTGGTTCCCCTAATATAAAATTAATGAAAGATGGATGGACTGTAAAAACAAAAGATAGAAATTTATCGGCTCAATATGAGCATACTATTTTGGTAACTAATAAAGGATGTGAAATTTTAACTTTATAAAAAAATGAAATATATTTCAAAAAAATTATCTTTGCAATTTATGTTATAAAAATATATTTTTTTGAAAAATATATTTTTTATAAAATTTTAAAACTTTTAAAAAATTTATGTTCATATATATATCTTAAGGTTTATTAAAAAATGAAAAATCTAGAAAAAATTATCACAGAAACATTTGAAAACAAAAAAAAAATCGAACTTTTAAAAAAAGAAAACTCAGTTATTAATGTTATTAACAGTGTTATTGAATTACTTAATATCGGAAAACTTCGAATTTCCGAAAAAAAAGAAGGTGTATGGATTACTCACCAATGGTTAAAAAAAGCAGTCTTATTATATTTGTACACTCAAAAAAATAAAATAATACCTAATACAAATAGTAATTATTACGATAAAATTCCTCTAAGATATCATAATTATTCTTTAGAAAAATTTCAAAAAGAAAAAGTAAGGGTGGTTCCTAACGCTACTGTTAGATATGGTTCATTTATAGAAAAAAATGTAATATTAATGCCTTGCTATATAAATATAGGTTCATATATAGGAGAAAATTCAATGATTGATACTTGGGCAACAGTCGGATCATGTGCTCAAATAGGAAAAAATGTGCATTTATCTGGTGGTGTCGGGATTGGAGGTGTTTTAGAACCTTTACAAAATAATCCTACAATTATTGAAGACAACTGCTTTATTGGAGCACGTTCTGAAATAGTAGAAGGTGTTATAGTAGAAAAAAATTCTGTAATTTCAATGGGAGTATATATTGGACAAAGTACTAAAATATACGATAGAGAAACAGGAAAATTTTTTTATGGGAGAATTCCATCAGGATCTGTTGTAGTTCCTGGGAATTTACCTTCATTAGATAATAAATATAGTTTATATTCTGCTATAATTGTAAAAAAGGTAGATTCTAAAACTAGAAAAAAAGTACAAATTAACGAATTATTACGAAATTTAGATTAAATAAATTTATACAGAAGATATCAGAATAAAAAAAATAAAAAAGAAACTTCCCCTAATTTAGAAATAAATTAGGGGAGAAATATTTTTTTTCTAAACTATCAAATAAATTCTGCTATTTCCTCTTTTAATATCAAAAACTAACGTTGAAAAATTTTTTTTAAAAATATTTTTTAAATCAATTAGATTAAAAATTTTTTCTTTATTTATAGATAAAATAATATCATTTTTTTTAAAACCTAATTGAAAAGCAATAGAATTTACTTTTACAAAACTGACTTTTACTCTCTTTTCATTATTAATAATAAAATTACTAAAATCAATACCTTCAATTAAATTTTTAGTAATTTTAGAATCTGTTCTTTCTTTTGGATGCGGTTTTAACATAACTGATATAATCTTTATTTTTTCATCACGCACTAAACCTATTTTAACTAAGCTATTTGCGGGAAACGAAGCTATTTCAGCACGTAAAGAAGAAAAAGTAAAAATTGGTTTTTTATTTAAAGAAATAATAACATCTCCTGGTTTAATTCCTGATTGATCAGCTGAAGAATTTTTAAATACTTGATTAATAAAAGCTCCTCTTTGTAATTTTAATTTCATTGCCTTTGCTAAATTGAATGTTAATTCAGTTCCTATTATTCCTAGTTCTCCTTGAGTGACATGACCATATTTAATAAGTTGATCTGTGATATTCTTTATGATATTCGTTGGAATAGAAAAACCAATTCCTATATTTCCTCCATCTGGAGATAAAATAGCGGTATTAATTCCAACTAATTTCCCCTCTAAATTTACTAATGCTCCTCCTGAATTTCCTCTATTTATAGCCGCATCAGTTTGAATAAAATTTTCATAATGATTATTATTTAGTCCACTTCTTCCTAAAGCGGAAATAATTCCGGATGTAACTGTTTCTCCTAATCCATAAGGATTTCCAATTGCTAAAGTATAATCTCCTATTTTTAAAGTATCTGAATCTATCATTTTAATAGCTACTAAATTGTTGGCATCATTTATCTTAAGTAAAGCTATATCCGAAAGATTGTCTTGTCCAATTAGTTGAGCATCATATACACGTCCATCATTTAATTTAACTTGAATCTTATTTGTATTTTGAATTACATGATTATTAGTAACTATATATTTATTTTCAGAATCAATTATTACTCCTGAACCTATAACTTTAATCATTTTGGGAAATTGATTTTTTTTTATCCATTCATGACATAATGGTGTTTCATAAAATAAAGATTTATTTCGACAAAACGAGGCATCATCATTTAATAAAGATTTATCGTTTTGATTTTTTTCAGTATCAAATGTTGTTGCTTTTACTTCAGAATCTATACTTACTACTGAAGGTATAACTTTATCTAATATAGAAGATAAGTTAGGAACGTTAATTGAAGAAATGTTATTCTTTTTAATTAAAGAAAAACTTTTATTTGAAGACATACCAAATCTAGGAAATAAAAAACTTATTATCATCATTGTAATAGCTATTTTTTTCATATTTTATTCTCAAATTTTATTTTTAAATTCTTTTTAATTCTTTTTAATAAAGTAAATTTGCTCTCCTTAATTTCACATATTACTTTTAAAAAATTATTTTCCTACACTTTTGGAAAGATATTTAAAGAGTTATTAACATATAAATAAAAAATTAAATATTATTTTTTTTATTTTAAATTTATATTTTTCTTTTAAAAAAAAATTATTTTTTTTAAAAAAATTAAAGTTTTAAAGACAAAAATGATTTATAATTAATCTACATATTTAAATATATCTGTAATGCATTAGGATAATACCAAAAAATATTTATTTTGGTTTTTTAATATGAAAATAAGTAATCTAGTTCTTTTTTTTTTATTTTTTTTTATTTTTTTTATATATATAAAAAAAAGTTTTTTTTTAAATCAAAAAAGCTTATTTTTCTTACATGGTCATACCATGGGTACAACATGGAAAGTTCAACTATTTAAGAATAAAAAAAAAATAAATTTCCTGATTTTAAAAAAAAATATCCAACTTTTGTTAAATCATGATGAAAAAGAATTATCTACATGGAGTAAAAATTCAGTAATTTCAAAATTTAATTTTAATTTACATAATAAACCCATATTAATTACTAAAAATTTTAAAACTATTATTTCAAAAGCAATTTTAATAAGTAAAAAAACATATGGTGCTTTAGATATTACAATTGGTGCATTAATAAAAATTTGGGGATTTAATGGTATAAATACAACTTTTAAATTTCCTTCATTTAAAGCAATAAAAGTTGCTCTTTCAAAAACTGGTATAAACCATATTTATCTAATAAATCATAAAAATAATCAATATTTATACAAAGATTTAAAAAATTTAGAAATAAACGTTTCCACTTTAGGAGAAGGTTTCACCGTAGATCATATTTCTGAATTACTAAATAAAAAAAAAATTACCGACTATACAATTTCCGTTGGTGGAGCCATTAGATCTAGAAAAAACTGCTTACATAAAAAATTTTCAGTTATAGCTATTCAAAAACCAACCAATAAGAAAAATTCTGTTCATATTTTAGTTAAACTAAAAAACCAATCAATAAGTACCTCGGGAAATTACAGAAATTATTATTACTTTAATAGAAAAAAAATTTCTCATTTAATCAATCCGTTTAATGGAATGCCTGTTGTTAATAATTTAGCATCAGTAACTGTAATCTCTAAAAACGCATTAGATGCTGATGCTTGGGATACAGCACTTGAAATATTAGGTTTTAAAAAGGCTAGAAAATTGATACTAAAAGAAAAACTTGCTGTTTGTTTAATACAAAAAAGAAAAAAAGGTTTTTATACTTGGATTTCTCCTAAATTTAAAAAGTTCTTAATTAAATCATCTTTGAAAATTACTAACAAATAATTTATATATTGTAAAAAATAAATTTTTTTAATAAAATAAAAAAATTTTTTTTGTATTAATAACAAAATTATTAAATTTAAAATAACATATAAAAAGATGTAATCTTTGCAAGAAAAATAAAATTTCTTAATTTTTTTTTTAAATTTCGATTAAAAATTTTGGAGGTTTAAAATGCCAGTTTTATCAGGGGCAGAAATGGTTATACGATCTTTGATAGATCAAAATATCAAATTTATTTTTGGTTATCCTGGTGGAGCAGTTCTTGATATTTATGACGCTTTAAAAACAATTGGTGGTGTTGAACATATTTTAGTAAGACATGAACAAGGTGCAACTCATATGGCTGATGGTTATGCTAGAGCAACTGGAAAAGTAGGTGTTGTTTTAGTCACCTCTGGACCAGGAGCTACTAATGCTATTACTGGTATTGCAACTGCTTACATGGATTCAATACCAATGGTCATTATATCTGGTCAAGTTGCTTCTAACTTGATAGGATATGATGCTTTTCAAGAATGCGATATGATAGGAATATCCAGACCAATTGTTAAACATAGTTTTTTAGTTCAAAAAACTTCCGATATTCCCATAATTTTTAAAAAAGCATTTTGGCTAGCATCTAGTGGAAGACCAGGACCCATTGTAATCGATATACCTAAAAATATTCTAGGTGAAAAATGCAAAAAACCATATATTTGGCCTAATTCTATTAATATTCGATCTTATAATCCAATAACTAAAGGAAATACTAGACAAATAAAAAGAGTGTTACATACTTTATTAAAAGCAAAAAAACCAATTATTTATGCTGGAGGAGGGGTTATTACCTCTAATAGTCATAATGAATTAAAAATTTTAGCAGAAAATTTGAATTTTCCTGTTACAACATCCTTAATGGGACTAGGAGCATTTCCAGGAACTCATGAACAAAGTTTAGGTATGTTAGGAATGCATGGAACTTATCATGCTAATATGGCTATGCATAATTCGGATGTAATTTTTGCTATCGGAGTAAGATTTGATGACCGAACTACTAATAATTTAAAAAAATACTGTCCTTATGCTAAGATTTTACATGTAGATATTGATCCTACTTCAATTTCTAAAACTGTTTTAGCTGATATTCCTATTGTTGGAGATGCTAAAAAAGTATTAAAAGAAATTATTAAAGAATTAAATAGTACTGACACAAAAACAGAAAATGATTCTTTTAAAAGTTGGTGGAAATGTATTAATACCTGGAAAGAAAAAAATAAAAGTAAAAAAACTAAAAACAATAAAAATGTAATTAAACCACAAAAAGTTATTGAACTTATTTGGAAAAAAACATTAGGTAAAGCTTTTATTACATCAGATGTAGGACAGCATCAAATGTTTACTGCTTTACATTACCCTTTTGATCGCCCTCGTCAATGGATTAATTCAGGAGGATTAGGCACTATGGGATTTGGATTACCTGCAGCACTGGGGGTAAAATTGGCTTTTCCTAAAAAAATGGTAATTTGTATCACAGGAGATGGCAGTATTCAAATGAATATTCAAGAATTATCTACTGCTTTGCAATATCAATTACCTATTTTAATTGTTAACCTTAATAATAAGTCATTAGGGATGGTCAAACAATGGCAGGATATGATATATTCTGGACGTCATTCTCATTCCTACATGCAAGCTTTGCCTAATTTTGTTAAATTATCAGAATCGTATGGACATGTCGGGATAGCTATAACTCATCCTTTAGAACTAAATGAAAAAATGGAAATAGCATTAAAACAATTAAATCAAGGAAAATTAGTATTTTTAGACATTTTAACTAGTGATTCCGAACATGTTTATCCAATGCAAATTAAAGGGGGGGGGATGAACGAAATGATATTAGAAAAAAAGAGAGATTTTTAAAATGAGAAGAATTTTATCAATATTATTAGAAAATGAATCTGGTTCGCTATCCAGAGTTATAGGGCTTTTTTCTCAAAGAGGTTATAATATAGAAAGTTTAACTGTAGCACCGACAGAAGATCCTTCCTTATCTCAACTAACGATACAAACTGTTGGAGATGAAAAAGTTATAGAACAAATTGGAAAGCAATTACATAAACTAATTGACGTTCTAAAAGTTTCAGAAGTTAATGATAATGATTATATTGAAAGAGAAATAATATTAATAAAAATAGGAAATATTTGCAAAAAAAAAGAAAAAATAAAAGATATTGTTGATATATTTAGAGGAAAAATAATTAGTTTAACTACTAAAGGTTATATTATACAAATCACTGGTTCTAATAAAAAAATAAACTCTTTTCTCGAATTAATTCGAAAATATGTTGATATTATTGATACATCTAGATCTGGAATCATTGGAATTTACAGAAATTAGTTTTTTATTTTATAAACTCAGTAATTAATAAATTTTTTTTTAAAAAACATTTAATACAAATTAAAAAATATGAAAAAAAAAAACATATTCCAGTATTGTTACAGGAAGTAGTGCAATCATTAAATATTAAAAAAAATGGAATTTATATAGATGGTACTTTTGGATGTGGCGGGCATTCAAATGAAATATTAAAAAAAATAGGTGAAAAAGGAAAGTTATATGCTATAGATGTTGATCCTTTTGCTGTTCAAGAGGCAAAGAAAATAACTGACTCTCGTTTTAAATTTTTTCATGGATCATTTTCAAACATCATTTTTCTTTTAAGAAAAGAAAATATAATCAAAAAAGTAGATGGAATACTATTAGACTTAGGTGTATCGTCTATACAACTAAATAATCCAGAACGAGGATTTTCTTTTAGGTTAGACGGGCCTTTAGACATGAGAATGAATCCAACTTCTGGAATTACCGCTTCAAAATGGCTTTTAGAAAATAAAGAAAAAAAAATTTCCGATGTGTTAAAAAAATTCGGAGAGGAAAAATACGCTAAAAAAATTGCAAATGCTATTATAAAAACAAATAAAATATCTCCAATTACAAGAACAACTGAATTATCTGATTTAATAAAAAAAAATACACCTTTTAACAAATCCAAACATCCTGCTAGATGCAGTTTTCAAGCAATTCGTATTTATTTAAATCAAGAGTTAACTGAACTAAAGAAAATATTAAATGATTCTTTAAAAATACTATCGCATAAAGGCAGGTTGTCAATAATATCATTTCATTCTTTAGAAGATCGAATTGTGAAAAAGTTTTTTATAAATCATAGTAAACAACATTTTTTTATTCCAAAAAATTTACCGATAACAGAAAATCAAATAAAAAAAATAAAAAAAAATAATTTTAAAATAATTAGTAGAATTTTTCCAAATATCAATGAAATAATAAAAAATAGAAGATCTAGAAGTGCGATTCTCAGAGTTGCTGAAAGAATTTAAAAAATGAAAGATTATTTTTTAAAAATATATCAAGAAAAAAACTATAAAAACTTAATCTTATTTAAATAATTTTTAAAATCCTAAAAAATTTAGTAATTTATCTATTAAAAAAATAATAACTTTTTTTATAGTAAGAGTGAACTTATAAAATTATTTTTATACTATTAAAAGTATTGAATAATAAAAATAAAATAAGGAATTACTTAATAATGTAGAAAATGCTGAAAAAATTTAAAAAAAATTTTTTTTCAAACTATAAAAATTAATATAAAAAATTTTAATATTATTTTTTTACTTTAAGAAAAATATAAATAATAAAATATTTCTATAAAGAAAATTTTCTTAAAATATATATAAAAAATATTTCTTAAAAAAAGTTTTTTTATCAATTAAAAATTAATTATTTCTACATATAAACGTAAAAATAAAAATATATTTTTATAATTAGTTTAACTAAAAAATTATTTAATAAAATTAAACATATTTTTTTATTAAAATTAAAAAATAAAAAAAATAAACAAAAAATTTTTTTTATAATAAATAGATATTACACAGTTTTATTAAAACAATACTAAATATTAAATCGTATTTAAATTAATTTAATTTTTATATTAAAATATAATCCAATTACACATAATTAATAATTATAAATTATATATAAACACTTTAATTTGGATTAAAAATGACTCAATTAACAGAAAAAAAAATAATAGTTGGGCTTGAAATAGGAACGACAAAAGTCGTTACTTTAATAGGAGAAATTTTACCAAATAATTTAATGAACATAATTGGAATGGGTAGTCATAAATCTCATGGAATTAAAAATGGAGAAATAAATGATTTGAAATCTGTTTCTAAAGCAATTAAGAATTCTATTAAAAAAGCTGAAGATATGGCTGGATTTAATATTTCTTCTGTTTATCTAGCTATATCTGGAAAATATATTCATTATCAAAATGAAATAGGAATAGTTCCGCTCTCTGAAAAGGAAGTAACAAAAAAAGATATAAAAAATGCTATATATACTGCTCAATCTGTAAAAATTAATAATGAACATAAAATCTTACATATTATTCCAAAAGAATTTTCAATTGATCAAAAATTTGGAATAAAAAATCCTTTAGGTTTATCTGGGATTAGAATGCAAGTGGAAGTACACCTAGTTACATGTAACAATGAAATATTAAAGAACTTTATAAAATCAGTTAATAACTGCAGATTAAAGGTAAATGAAGTTGTTTTTTCAGGATTAGCTTCTAATAAAGCTATAATTACTAGAGAACAAAAAAAATTAGGAGTTTGTATGATTGATATCGGTGGTGGAACCATGGATATAACTATACATATAAATGGATTTATTTGTTACAGTTCTGTTATTCCATATGCAGGGAATATGGTTACTAATGACATTTCTTCTATTTTTTCTATTTCAAAAAAAGATGCTGAAAAAATTAAAATAGAGCATGGATGTTCTGATGAACAAAATGATAATAAAACAAAAAGAATTGAAATAACTACATTTAATGAAAATAAAATAATATATGTTGAAAAAAAATTGTTACATCATGTTATTGATGCTAGATACATTGAACTGTTAAATTTGGCAAAAAATAAACTACAAATATTTTTTAAAACTATCAATGAAAAAAAGATTAGAAAAAAACTATTTGCAGGGATAATATTAACAGGAGGTGCATCAAAAATAAAAAATTTAGATGCTCTCGCTAAAAAAATATTTAAAACAAATATAGAAATAAAAAAATCTAAAAAAATAGAAGGATTAACAGAAAATTTTAACACTGAAAACTATTCAACAGTAATCGGATTATTAAAATATGGAAAAAATAAAATTTTAAAAGAAACAAAAAATGTTAAGAATAAAAAATTTTTTCAAAAATGGTTTAAAAAAATTAATTGTTGGATTAACAAAAAAAATTAAATACAAGATTTTTTTAAAAATTTTTAAAAATATTTAATACAATAACAATTGGAGTAACTATGTCTGAAGAAAATAAAAATAATATTCACGCTGTTATTAAAGTCATAGGTGTAGGAGGAGGGGGGTGTAATGCTGTAGAATACATGATCAAAGAAAAAATAGAAGGAGTAGATTTTTTTGCTATAAATACTGATGCTCAAGCATTGGAAAAAGTGGAAGTAAAAAAAAAGATACAAATTGGAAAACGAATCACTAAAGGATTAGGAGCAGGCGCAAATCCAGAAATAGGAAAACGTTCAGCAGAAGAAGATCGAGATATTCTAAAAACTATCTTAAAAGGAGCTGATATAATTTTTATTGCTACTGGAATGGGGGGAGGAACAGGCACAGGAGCAACTCCTATTATTGCTAAATTAGCAAAAGAAATGGGTATATTAACTGTTTCTATTGTTACTAAACCTTTTAATTTCGAAGGAAAAAAAAGAATAGAATTTTCAAAAAAAGGAATACTTGAATTATCAAAAAATGTTGATTCATTAATTATTATACCGAATGATAAGTTAATTGAGGTATTAAATAAAGAAATTTCCTTATTAGATGCTTTTAGCGAAGCTAACAATGTTTTAAATGGAGCAATACAAGGAATTTCTGAACTTATAACTCGCCCTGGATTAATAAATGTAGATTTTGCTGATATTAAAACTGTAATGTCAGAAATGGGATATGCTATGATGGGAACAGGATCATCTTCAGGGGAAAACAGAGCTGAAGTCGCAATAAAAATAGCCATTTCTAGTCCTTTATTGGAAGACATTGATCTATCAAATGCTAAAGGAGTATTAGTAAACATAACTGCCAGTTCAGATTTTAAACTAAATGAATTTCAAACTGTTGGAAATATCGTTCGATCATTTACTTCTGATCATACAACTTTAGTTATCGGAACTTCTTTAGATCCAAAAATGAAAAATACGATCCGAGTTACTGTTATAGCAACAGGAATAAATATAACTTGCAATCATTACGAAAGAAATGTTTCTATTCAACAACCTATTCAAGAAAATATTTTAAATTATAAACAAAATAACCTAGAAAAATCTATTTTTTTAGAAGAGGATAATAAAAAAAAAGAAGATTTAATAAATTCAGAATACATTACTAAAAAAAACATAGATTATTTAGATATACCTGCATTTTTAAGAAAAAAATAAATTTTTACTAAATAAAAAAAAAAAAAAAATAGTTTATTTAACTTTTTTATAAAAAAAAAATAATTTATAAATTAAAATATTTAAAAAATATTTTTTCTAAAAATAAAAAATATAGAGATTATTTAAATTAATTGTTATTATATAAATTATTAATAAAAGTTTAATTAAAATCAATTAAACATCTTATATAAAAAATATAAAAATATTATGTCCGAAATAAATAAAGAAAAATTTTTTGTTTCTAAAACAGCTAAAAAAAAAATAAATGAATTATCAAAGAAAAAACAAAATTTAAATTTAAATTTTAGAATTTATATTTCGGGAGGAGGATGTACCGGTTTTAAATATGGTTTTGTTTTTGATAAAAAAATGAATATAGATGATATCTGTATTAAAAAAATTAATATTCCTATAATCATAGATTACATAAGTTTTCAATACCTTATAGGAGGAACTTTAGATTTCATAGAAAATTTAGAAGGATCTAAATTCTTTATTTCCAATCCAAATGCAAAAATTACATGCGGTTGTGGATTATCATTTAGTATATAATTTTTCTAAATATTTTTTATTAATACATATTATTAAATTTTTAATTTTAAAAAAAACTGTTATTATAAATAATAGCTTAAACATACATCTTTTTTAAAAAAATTATGCTTAATATAGGAATTATAGTTGCCATAAAAAAAGAGTTAAATGAAATCAAAAAAAAATTACATGTATATAAAAAAATTAATTTAAGAAAATATATTTTATATATAGGAATTTTTAAAAAAATTAATTTTTTTTTATTGCAATGTGATATTGGAAAAACTAATGCTAGTTGTGCTACCACCTTATTATTAGAAAAATATAAAATTAATTATGTTATTAATATAGGTTCTTGTGGTTCTTTAAAAAAAAATATACAAATATTTGACATAATAATTTCGCAAAAAACATGTTATCATGATGTTGATTTAACCGCTTTTGATTATCCTATTGGAAAAATACCTAATTTACCAAATTTTTTTTTTCTAATTCTTATTTAAAAAAAATTTCTATTCAGTCATGTTTAAATAAAAAATTCTCTTTTTTTTTAGGAATGCTGGTAACTGGAGATACTTTTTTAAAAGAAAAAACATACTCTATTAAAAATAATTTTCCTTTAGCTATAGCTATAGATATGGAAGCTTGTGCTATTGCTCATGTTTGTTTTATATTCAAAATACCTTTTCTTAGCATCAAAATAATATCTGATTGTTCTAATCAAAACTCTAAAAAAGAATTTAAAAAAAATATACATTTAATTTCCATTAAGTCTTATTTAATTATTGTAGAAATTTTAACAAATTTAAGCTACAAAAAAATAAAATTATCTACTTTTTAGATATAAAATCATAAAAATATTTTTTTATTTATCCATTTTTTTAGATTTTTTTTTAAAAAACATATAGTTCTTTTCTTAAAATAAATAGAACTATATGTCAAATAGCTCGTATTAAAAAAAAATTTGTAAAATCTTATAATTACTACTGTTTAATAGAATTAATTCATTAAATCGGTTATCGTTCCTTCATAAACTTCAGCTGCTAAAGAAATTGTTTCTGATAAAGTTGGATGTGCATGAATTGTTAATGCAATATCTTGTGCATCACATCCCATTTCAATAGCTAAACTAACTTCAGATAATAATTCTCCTGCATTTCTACCTATTATAATACCTCCTATTAATCTTTTAGTATCTTTGTCAAAAATTAATTTTGTTAATCCTAAAGAAGAACAATCAGATGCTATTGCCCTTCCTGAAGCACTCCAAGGAAATGTAGCTATTTTATAATTTATATTTAATTTTTTAGCATCTTTTTCAGTAATACCAGTCCAAGCTATTTCTGGATCTGTATATGCTACATTTGGAATAACCTGGGGGTCAAAAAAATGTTTTTTTCCTGATATTACTTCTGCTGCTATTTTTGCTTGATGTATTCCTTTATGTGCTAACATAGGTTGCCCTATAACATCACCAACAGCATAAATATTTTCAATGTTAGTTTGTAATTGTTTGTTAACTTTTATATATCCTTTATTATTTATTTCAACACCAATTTTTTCTATTTCTAATTCATTAATTGCAGGAATTCGACCTACTGCCACTAAAATAGCATCATATACTATTGTTTTTTTTCCTGTTCCTCTGTAATCTATTGTTGCTAATAATCCATCTTCTACTTCTTTTATATCTAAAATATTTGTTTCTAACATTACATTAAATTTATTTTTAATAGATTTTAAAAATATTTTTATAATATCTGTATCAACAGTTGAAAGAATTTGATTATGATTTTCTGTAATATCAATCGTTGTTCCTAATGAATGATATATTGTTGCCATTTCTAATCCAATTATACCTCCACCAATAATTAACAAATTTTTAGGAATAAAAGGAATAGATAATGCTTCTGTAGAAGTCCAAATTCTTTTATTTTTATAAGAAATAAAAGGTAATTTTACTGATTTTGAACCTGTTGCAATAATTACATCACTAAATTTAACTTTATGGTTTTCTTTTTTTGAAGAAATCATTAGTTCATTTTTCGAAATGAATCTTGCAGTACCCTTTATGACCTTAATACCTCTTTTTTTTGCCATATGACTTAAAGCAAAAGTTAATTTATTTATATTTTCTTCTTTCCAATTTATCAATTTTTTTATGTTTATTATTGGAGAAGCAAACATAACCCCACATTTCGATAAAGCTTTACTTTGATTAATAGTTTTAGCTACATGCAATAGACTTTTAGAAGGAATACAACCTACATTTAAGCAAACTCCTCCTAAATTTTGATAACGTTCTATTAAAGTAGTTTTCATACCTAGATCTGCACAACGAAAAGCAGCTGTATATCCAGCTGGTCCAGCTCCTATTATGACAATATTTTTATTGCTTTTAATACACATTTTTATTTTATTTCCTAAATATTTTTAAATAATGTAAATTTTTTAAAAAAAATATTATTTTTTCTTAAATATAAATATTCAAATTATAATAACTATTATTTATATATATAATATATAACTAACTTTAAAATAAAGTCTTATATTTATAAGGTTAATAACCTAATATCAGATAAAAATTGACTAACATATTCCATAAAATTAGCACCATATACACCATCAATAATGCGATGATCATACGATAAAGAAAAAGGTAATACCAAACAAGGAGAAAAATTTTTATTTTTCCATATAGGCTTAACTATTGTTTTTGAAACTCCTAAAATTCCTACTTGGGGTGCATTTATTATAGGTGTAAATCCTTTACCTCCTAATTTTCCTAAACTTGAAATAGTAAAACTTCCTCCTTGAAAATCAAGTAATGTTAATGTATTATTTCTTGCATCTCTGCATTTTTTATTTATTTCACAAGATAACTGAAACAATTCTTTTTTATTAACTTCTTTTATAACAGGAACTAATAAACCTTCACTAGTATTTACTGCTATTCCTATATTAATATCTTCATTAAAAATAAAACCATTTTTTTTATTAGAAAAAAAACTATTTAATAAAGGAAATTTTTTTAAAGACTTTGCTACTACTTTAGTAATGATAGAAAGCAGTGTTATTTGTTCATTTACTTTATAGTTTTTAATAATATTTACTTCTTTTCTAAATTTTTCTAGTTCTGTAATATCCGATTCATAAAATTGAGTAACATGTGGAATAGTATTCCAACTTTTTTGCAAATTGTAACTTGATGCTGTTTGAATTTTAGTAAATATAACTCGATTACTTTTTTTATCCTCTTGTTCTATCTCATAAATGTTATAATTAATATTTTCTTTATTAGAATTTAAAAATTTTTCTTCTTTATTTTTTCTATTTTTATACAATTCAAGATCTTCTTTTAAAATTCTTCCTTTTCTTCCTGATCCAGACAAGTTTTTTAAATCTATCTGTAATAATCTTGCTAAACGACGAACTAATGGAGTAGCATGAAAAGATGATTTTTTTTTTAAATCATCAGCATTTAAAATAGTATTTACTTCTTTATCCTCCTTAACAATATTAAAAAAATCTTTAGGATTAGAACTTATTTTATCATTAACTTTTTCCATAATTAAAATTACATCGTTATGTTTTACTTTCTGACCTACATTAACAGAAATCTTTTTTATTACACCTGAATCTGGAGAAGGAATTTCCATGGAAGCTTTTTGTCCTTCTACTAAAATTAAACTTTGTTCTTTTTTTACTTTATCATTTTTTTTAACTAAAATTTCAATAACTTCTACTAAATCTGAACCAATATCTGGAATTTTAACTTCGATACTCACTTTTATTATCCTTTTTAATTCTTTTATGCTAAACGAGGATTAATTTTGTTAACATTAAGATTAAATTTAGAAATAGCTTGTTTTACTATTGTAGACTCTAAATATCCACATTCAACTAATAATCCTAAAGCTGCCACTACTATATAATGAGCGTCTACTTCAAAATAATAACGTAATTTTTCTCTACTATCTGAACGACCATAACCATCTGTACCTAATACAAAATAATGTTTTGTAGGAATGTAAGCTCTAACCTGCTCCGCAAATAATTTCATATAATCAGTGGAAGCAACAGCCGGGGAGGAATTCATAACTTGATAAATATAAGGGGTTTTAGGTTTTTCCATTGGATGCAATAAATTCCATCTTTTACAATCCTGACCATCTCTTGCTAATTCAGTAAAAGAAGTAACACTATAAATATCTGATGATATTGAGTATTTAGAAGAAAGAATTTTAGCAGCTTCCCAAACACTTTGTAAAAGAGCTCCAGATCCCATTAATTGAACCTTATACTTTTTATTTTCAGATTTTTTTAGCTGATAAATTCCTTTTATAATACCTATTTCAGAATTTTTAGGCATAGCTGGCATAGAATAATTTTCGTTTGTTGTAGTTATATAATAATAAACATTTTCTTGTTTTTTACCATACATTCTATTTAATCCATTTTGAAGAATAACAGTTATTTCATAAGCATAAGCAGGATCATAAGAAATACAATTAGGAACTGTTAGAGAATAAATATGACTATGTCCATCTTCATGTTGCAATCCCTCCCCATTTAATGTGGTTCTACCTGATGTTGCACCGATTAAAAATCCTCTTGCTTGCTGATCTCCAGCTGCCCAAAACAAATCCCCTATTCTCTGAAAACCAAACATAGAATAAAAAATATAAAATGGAATCATTGGAAAATTATTACTACTATATGAAGTAGCTGCTGCTAACCATATTGCTCCAGCTCCTAATTCATTAATTCCTTCTTGTAAAATTTGACCATTTTCTTCTTCTTTGTAATATAAAAGTTGCTCTAAATCTTGAGGAATATATTTTTGACCTTTAGTATTGTAGATACCTATTTTTCTAAATAAACTTTCCATTCCAAAAGTTCTTGCTTCATCTGCAACTATAGGAACTAAAAAATCTTTTATTTTAATATTTCTTAACATAATGTTTAAAAATCTAACAAAAGTGATTGTAGTAGAAATTTTTTTATTTTGTTTTTCTAATAATGAAGAAAAATCACTTAATAAAGGAATTTCAAACATTTTATCAAATTTTGAACTTCTTGCAGGTAAATATCCTCCTAATTTTTTTCGTTTATTATGTAAATAATTATACTCTTCTGAAAATTTTTTTAAAGTAACATAAGGCAACTTTGAAATTTGTTCGTCATTAACAGGTATACTAAACCTATCTCTAATATATTGTAAGTCTGAAATTGTCATTTTTTTTATCTGATGAGCAATATTCTTTCCTTCTGCTATTTTTCCCATTCCATAACCTTTAATAGTATGGAATAAAACAACCGTTGGTCTACCATCTTTTTCTTTCGCTAAATTTAAAGCAGCATAAATTTTTTTAGGATCATGTCCACCTCTATTTAATGACCAAATATCTTCATCTGTCATATTTTTTACTAATTCTTTAGTCTCCTTATATCTTTCAAAAAAATTTTTTCTTATATATTCTCCATTTTTTGATTTAAAAGTTTGATAATTTCCATCAACAGTTTCATTCATCAATTGAACTAATTTTCCAGAAAAATCTTTTTTTAAGAGTTGATCCCATCTACTACCCCATATTACTTTTATTACCTTCCAACCGGCTCCTGAAAAAACATTTTCTAACTCATGTATAATTTTCCCATTACCCATAACTGGACCATCTAATCTTTGTAAGTTACAATTAATAATAAAAATTAAATTGTCTAATTTTTCCCTGGTTGCTATTGTTATTGCTCCTTTTGATTCAGGTTCGTCCATTTCTCCATCACCTAAAAAAGCATATACTGTTTGATTGCTAGTATCTTTTAAATTTCTATCATTTAAATATCGTAAAAATTTAGCTTGATATATTGCTGAAACTGGACCCAAACCCATAGAAACAGTAGGAAATTGCCAAAAATTAGGCATTAACTTAGGATGAGGATAAGAAGATAATCCTATTCCATCTATTTCTTGTCTAAAATTATTCATTTGCTCTTTTGAAATACGACCTTCTAAAAAAGCACGAGCATAAATCCCTGGAGATGCATGACCTTGAAAATATATCAAATCTCCTGGATGATAATCATTTTTTGCTTTAAAAAAATGGTTAAAACAAACTTCATAGACTGTAGCAAACGATTGAAAAGATGATAAATGTCCTCCTAAATCTAAATTTTTTTTAGAAGCTCTCAAAACCATGATTATTGCATTCCATCGAACAAATGAACATATTTTTTTTTCTAATGCTAAATTTCCAGGATAATCTGGTTCTTTTTCTGCTGAAATACTATTTATATAATTCTGAAAATAGCTAAAATTTAAAAAATTTGGTTTTTTTTTACAAATTTTTTTTAATACTACTGATATAAGAAATTCTGCTCTTTCTATACCTTCATAATCAATTACTGATTCAATTGCTTCTATCCAATCTTTAGTTTCAATAGGATCTATATCTTTACTTAAATGTTTTCGCATAAATAAAATCCTTTATATACAGAACATGTTTGTTTTAATGTTAAAAAAATTGATATATTTATATTTCTATAATAAATTTTGTTAAATTAATTTTAATAATTAACATTTTTTTATTTTTTAAAGGTTATTAATAATAAAATTGTTATAAAAAAATCGTAATTTGATTTTACCAAAAATTGATTTTAACTTATTAAAAATATTTTTTAAAAAATTAATTTTAACTAACTAAAATTAATTTTTAAAAAAATATATTTATAAAAAACATATTTTTTTAAAATATATACATTTAATTAAAAATTATACTTTTAAAAATTTTAATACTAAAAAAGTTTATTTATATAAATTATTTTTTTTAAAAAAATATTAAAAATATTTTTTAAAAATTTTTTTTGACAAAAAATAAAAAAACAATTTATGAATTAAAATTCATTAAATTAATAACAACTTCATATTTAACAATCTGAATCATTTTAAAAAACATTTTAAAAGATTCTTTTTTATATTCTAATTTAGGATCTTTTTGTGCATATCCTCTAAGATGTATTCCTTTTCTTAAATATTCCATATTTAATAAGTGTTCTTTCCAAAAAAAATCTAAATTATGCAATAATACTGATTTTTCTATTTCTTGTATTTTTTTTATACCAAAAATTTTTTTTTTAGATATATAATAACCTTTAACTTTATTTGTTATATACTCAGTTAATTTTTTATGTTGTTGTAATTCTTTTGTTAAATTTACTTTATTTATAAGCGAAAATTTTACGTTAAAATCTGTTTTTAATCGTTTTTCCAATCCCACTAAATCCCAAGACTTAGAAAAAAATTTTCCAGAAATATAATTTTTAATAACCTTTTTTAATACATCTTCTATAAATAAAAAAATATTTTTACTAACCTCTTTAACAGTTAATAATATATTTCTTTGAAAATAGATTGATTTACGTTGATTGTTTGCTATATCATCATATTCTAATAACTGTTTTCTAATCTCAAAGTTTCTATATTCAACTCGTTTTTGAGCATTAGAAATAGCTATGGTTATCCACTTATGCTGAATTGCTTCATCTTTTTTTATTCCTAATTTTTTTAAAGTATTAATAATTCTTTTTGAAGAAAAAATACGTATTAAAGAATCTTCCATAGATAAATAAAACTGTGAAGAACCTGGATCCCCTTGTCTCCCCGATCTTCCTCTTAATTGATTATCTACTCTTCTAGATTCATGTCTTTCTGTACCAATAACATGTAAACCACCTGCTTCAACTACTGTTTGATTTAATTTTTTCCAGTTATTTTTATACAAAAAATTTTTTTTATTTTTACAATATTTTTTTTTAAAACTTCCTCCTAAAACAATATCTGTTCCTCTTCCTGCCATATTTGTTGCAATAGTTACAACTCCTGGTCTTCCTGCCTCTGCTATGATATTTGCTTCTTGAGAATGAAATTTAGCATTTAAAACATTATGTTTAATTCCTAAATTTTTTAATTTATTGGAAATAATTTCAGATTTTTCAATAGAAGTAGTTCCTACTAATACTGGTTTTTTTTTCATAATATTTTGTTGTATATCAAGAATTATAGAATTAATTTTTTCTTTTTCAGTTATGTATACTAAATCAGAATAATCTTTTCTAATCATAGGTTTATTAGTTGGAATAACTACTGTTTTTAAGTTATAAATAGAATTAAATTCAGAAGCTTCTGTTGCTGCTGTTCCTGTCATACCTGATAATTTTTTATATAATCTAAAATAGTTTTGAAAAGTAATAGATGCTAACGTCTGATTTTCATTTTGAATTTTTACATTCTCTTTTGCTTCTATTGCCTGATGCAAACCATCTGACCATCTTCTACCTTTCATTATTCTACCTGTATGTTCATCTACTATTATAATTTTTTTATTTTTAATAATATAATCAACATTTTTTTTAAATAATATATTTGCTTTTAATGCATTATTAATATATTCTATTAAAGTTATATTTTTTACTGTGTATAATAATGACTTTTTATCAATTAAATTATGATTAACCAATAAATTCTCAACTTTTGTTAATCCTATTTCAGTTAAATGTATCTGTTTTGATTTTTCATCTACCGAAAAATATTTATTTCCTTTAAAAAATATAGATTCTTTTTTTTTCTTTTCTTTCATGTGAAAAATAATTTTATTAATTTTAGAATATATGTCTAAATTTTCTTTTTCTACTCCAGATATAATTAACGGAGTTCTTGCTTCATCAATTAGAATTGAATCTACTTCATCTATTAAGGCATAATATAATTCACGTTGTACTCGTTCTTTAGAACTAAAGACCATGTTATCTCTAAGATAATCAAACCCAAACTCATTATTGGTTCCATAAGTGATATCTGATAAGTATGCTTTTCTTTTTAATTCTGTAGATATTCCGGAAAAATTTATTCCTACACTTAAACCTAAAAATTCAAATAAAAATTTATTTTTTTTTCCATCTCTTTGAGAAAGATAGTCATTCATTGTAACTAAATGACATCCTTTTCCTTTTAAAGCATTTAAGTATATAGGTAAAGTAGAAGTTAATGTTTTTCCTTCTCCTGTTTGCATTTCAGCAATACACTGTTTATGTAATATTAATCCTCCTAAAATTTGAACGTCATAATGTCTCATGTTTAAAATACGTCTACTAGCTTCTCGTACAGTTGCAAATGCTTCTGGAATTAAATTTTCTAAATTTCCATTTTGATTTAAATATTTTCTAAATTCATCTGTTTTCTGTTTCAATCTTTTATCGGAAAAATTTTTAAATTTTGGCTCCATTGAATTAATAACTTTCACTGTTTTTTGCATTGAATTTAAGATTTTATCACTCTGAGTACTAAATATTTTTTTGAATAAATTAATTAACATTCTAAAGATCTCTTATATAAATAATATTACTATTATATTTAAATATTCTATCATCAAAATTTTTTATTAAAAAATATCAAATTTAAGAATTTATTTTTTAAAAAAATTTTTATTTCAAAAAAAAATAACTATAAATAATTTTATATAGCTATAAAAACGTCATTTAAAAAACCAAAACTTTTTAAAAAAATATTCAGTTATTTTAATTTCTTTAAATAATTTTTAACCTAAATTAAATATAAATAAATGTACTATGCTTGACGCTTTTACTAGTTAAAATTATAATAAATTATAAAAATTTTAATATTATATTAATATTTTTTAAACGGAATATTAATTAAATTAATATTTTTTGAAATAAATTTACAAAATATTTCAAAAAAATATATAAAATAAATTATTCAATAAAATTTAATGAAAAATAACTTAATAATTCATTAATTTTTTTCAAAAAATTTAATTAATAATTATTTTTCAAAAATAATTTTTATTAAAAATAAGATCTAACTAATTAATTTAATTCTTAAAAAAACTAAATTATATAATTATAAAAATTAAATTAAAAAACTTTCATCAATAGTTTTTGGTATTTTAAAAAAGATAGGATACTCAACATTAACTAAATATAACCCTTTGGCAGGTAACATAGCTGCACAAAACTTTCTATCTTTTTTTTGTAATAGCTCATATACCCAATTTTCTTTTCTTTTAGAAATTCCAACTTCTAACAAAGAACCAGCTATATTTCGAACCATGTGGTGTAAAAAAGAATTAGCTTTTATTTCAATTATTACAAAAAGATTTTTTCTAAAAACTTTTATACTAAATATTTTTCTAATAGGAACTAATGACTGACATAAGCTAGATCTAAAAGAAGAGAAATCATGTTCTCCTAATAAATATTGACTAGCATTATTCATTTTTTTAGTATTTATATGTTGATGTATATGCGTAAAAAAATCAAAAAATAAAGCCGATCGAAATTTGGTATTTAAAATTACATATCTATACAAACGAGATATAGCATGATGTCTAGCATTAAAAAAATCAGGGACTACTTTAATCCATCGAACACTGATATCTTTTGGAAGATATGAATTTACTCCTAAAATCCAAGAAAATTTTTCTCTAATTGCTGAAGTATGAAAGTTAATAACTTGACCTATACTATGAACTCCGGAATCGGTCCTTCCTGCAGCAATAACAGATATTGAATGATTAGCAAACTGACTTAATGCTCTTTCTACTATTTCCTGAACAGTAGTTATTTTTTTTTGAATTTGCCATCCATGAAACATTTTTCCATTATATTCTATTCCCATTGCAAAATTTATAAAATGTTTCCTCCTATTTTCTTTTAAAAAAAAATACATAATTTAAATATATAGTAATTAAAAAATTTTAATATAATTTCTTGATTAATAATATCAATAAATTATAATTTGTTACTATATTTCAAATTCTAAAAGTAAATATATAAAAATATTTAATTATTTTAATAAAAAATTTAAAATTTAAAAAATAAACATAAATTTTATTTATTTCACAAATAAAATTTCAACTAGCAATTAAAATTATAAGTTTTTTAATTTTATAAAATTAATATTTTAACTAAGGAATAAACTGTAAAGCAGCATAATGGAAATACTATGAATAAAGAAAAAAAAACAAAATTAAATCTAAACATTTTAAATTTTTCTAAAATTAAACCATATCAAAAAAAAAAAAATGAAATATACATGAATATTAATCAAATAAACCACTTTAAAAAAATTCTTAATGCATGCAGAGATTCATTAAAAAAAGAAGTTCAATCCACTATTTATAATATGTGCAACGAAAATACTAATTTTCCCGATCCAATTGATAGAGCTACTCAAGAAGAAGAATTTAATCTTGTTTTAAGAAATAGGCATAGAGAGCATAAACTATTAAAGAAAATAGAAATAACTATAAAAAAAATTGTTTCAAATGATTTTGGATATTGCGAAACCTGTGGTGTTGAAATTGGAATACGTAGATTAGAAGTTTACCCTACAGCTAGTTTATGCATTGATTGTAAAACACTAGAAGAAATTCGAGAAAAACAAATGATTGGTTAATTAATGAACTTTATAAAGAATTAGTAAAACGAACAATTCGTTTTACTAATTCTACTGTTTGAAAAATAAAAAGAAATCATTAGATATCCATAATTCATTATATTTTTTAATTTATATAAATAAAAAACAAATCATACTATGATTATAATAAAAAAAAACAGATATAATCTGTCTCATAAAAAAATTAGTAAAAATGCAATAAAAGTTCTTTTTAGATTAAATAATTTAGGATATCAAGCTTATTTAGTTGGAGGCAGTATACGAGATTTATTACTTAAAAAAAAGCCAAAAGATTTTGACATTGCCACTAATGCAACACCAAAAGAATTAAAAAAAATATTTAATAACTGCAGATTGATAGGAAAAAGATTTTTAATTGTTCACATATATTTTTTTTCTGAAATTATAGAAGTTTCTACTTTTCGAAAAGATTATAAAAATAAAAAAAGTATATTTTTTAAAAAAAAAGAAAACAATGATCAAATGTTATTAAGAGATAACAATTTTGGTAAAATAGAAGAAGATGCTAAAAGAAGAGACCTAACAATTAATTCTCTATATTACAATATTTTTAATCGAAATTTACAAGATTATGTAAATGGATTTTATGATTTAAAAAAAAAAATTATTCGAATTATTGGAAATCCAGAAAAAAGATACCAAGAAGATCCTATAAGAATATTAAGAATCATATACTTTTCAGTTAAACTGAACATGAAAATAGAAAAAAAAACAGAAAAACCCATAAAAAAATTAATAATTTTATTAAAAAATGTTTCAACTGATAGATTATTAAATGAAGTTATTAAAATATTACTTAATAAACATGGAGAGCAAGTTTATAAAAAATTAGAAAAATATAATTTTTTTAAAAAAATAATATTATTTCCATATTCATACTATAATGAAAAAATGCTAAAAATAATTCATATAATCACTATTGAAGCAATAAAAAGATCAGAAAAATTAAGTTTAAAAGAAAAAAAACTTAAAATTTCTTTTTTATTTTCAGCAATTCTTTGGTACCCATTATTAGATTTTGCTTTAAAAATTAAAAAACAAAAAAAAACTTCTTTTTCTATAGCCTTTAAAAAATCAATAAAAAAAATTAGTAATAAAAAATTAATCTATTTATACATATCCCAAAATAACTTTTTAATAATTAATAATATTTGGAAATATCAACTTAAATTTATTCTAAAAAAAAAATTAATTAAAAAAAAATTAAACAAAAATAAATATTTTTTAATAAAAAATTTTTTCTTTTTAAGAAAAAAAGCAGTAAATACAAGAATAAATAATTAGATTGTTTTAATTTGCTTAAAATTTTTTTTAATATATAAATTAATATTTATATACAATTGTATTAAAAAATTTTATTTATATAAATAAACTTATAAAAATATAATTTTTCCTATATAAGGTAAATGACGATAACATTGTGCATAATCAATTCCATATCCTGCTATAAATTCATCTGGAATAGAAAATCCTACATAATTAATAGGAATATTTACCTCTCTACATTCCGGTTTATCTAATAAAGTGCATATTGATAAAGATTTTGGATGACGTAAATTTAAAATCTCTAAAACTTTACTTAAAGTATGTCCAGAATCTATTATATCTTCTATGATTAATACATCTTTGTTAAAAATATTCTCGTCTAGATCCTTCAATATTTTAATTTCTTTACTTGAAAACGTTCTTTTACCGTAACTAGAAATTGTCATGAAATCTACTTCATGAGATAAAGTTATTCTTCTACATAAATCTGCCATGAAAATAAAAGAACCTCTTAATAAACCTATTAATATCATATTTTTATTGCTATTTTTATAAAAAAAACTAATTTCTTTACCTAATTCATTTATACGAGAACGAATTTGATATTCAGAAATAATCATTTCAATACTATGTTTCATAAAACTCTTTAAAAGTTGAAATAAAAACAATACTTTATCATCTTTTATTAAAAAATATGAATAGATTTTTGCATAAAATATTAAATATATTATTATTTATATATCTAGGAAAAAATTTAGTTAAAATTTATGCAAAAACTTTATTTTTCTAAAAATATTAATTACTTATTTACCTTTTTTATTGATTCATAAATAGACTATAAAGTCTGAAATAAAAACATATGCTATACTATATATATTAATAAAAAACTAAAAAAAATATTCTAGCTGAATTATTTTTTTTTAATTTTAATAAAAATTAACTACTTATTACTACATAAGCACATATGTCTTAAAATAACTTATTTGTATAATATTTTACCTTAATTCAGTGTAAATTTATTGCACAAATTTGGGAGAGTTTAAATTATGAGAATATTAAAGTTTGGTGGAACGTCGTTAAGTAACGTAAAAAAATTTTTAATTGTTGAAGAAATCATTAAAGATAAAATTAAACATGAACAAATAAGCATTGTATTATCAGCTCCAGAAAAAATAACTAACTACCTAGTTGAATCAATTAAAACCGCTATAACAAAAAAAAGATTAATTCAATTGAATTTCATTGAAAATATTATAAAAAAATTTTTATCTGAATTAGAGAAAACTTTGCCTTCAAAAATTTTAGAAAAACTTAAAGAAGAAATAAATGCAGAGATATTAAAATTAAAAGATTTATTACAAACAGTATCATTACTAGAAAAATGTCCTAAAAATCTAAACGCGACTATTATTAGTCGTGGAGAAATATTTTCTATTTTTATAATGAATGCCATTTTAAAATCTAAAGGTTATCAAATTACGATTATTAATCCCATTAAAACTTTAATAGGAATAGGAGATTACTTAAACGCAACAATTGATATTAATCTCTCAAAGAATAAAATCAAAAAATTAAAAATTCCTAAAAAAAATGTAATTCTTATGCCTGGTTTTATAGCTGGAAATAAAGAAAAAAAATTAGTTGCATTAGGGAGAAATGGATCAGATTACTCTGCTGCTATTTTATCTGTTTGTTTAGAAGCAAGATATTGCGAAATCTGGACTGATGTTGATGGAGTTTTTACTGCAGATCCTAAAATCGTAAAAGATGCTAAATTATTAAATTTTTTAACATATTCAGAAGCTATGGAATTATCATATTTAGGTGCTAAAGTCTTACATCCAAAAACCATCTCTCCTTTAGCTAAATTTAATATTCCATGTCTTATTAAAAATACTTTAAATAAAAATGCAAGCGGAACGATAATTAAAAACTTTTCAAAAGAAAATTCTCCTACCGTAAAAGGAGTAACGTCTCTTGATGATATAACGATGTTCAGTATTTCTGGATTAGAAAAAAAAGAAATACATAATTTAACAGGAAGAATTTTTTCAAAAATATCTCAAAAAGAACTATCTCCTATTTTAATATTACAAAATTCTTCCAATGGAAATCTTGATTTTTGCATTTCTGATAACGAAACAGAAAAAACTTTTGAAGTTTTAAAAAATGAACTTTTTACTGAATTAAAAAACAAATTAATTCATCCTATTAAAATAATAAAAAATACATCAATTGTTTCTATAATAGGAAACAAATTTCAGTTAAAAAAAAATATCTATTTAAATTTATTTTTAGGATTACAAAAAAACAATGTAAATATTTTAGCTATTTCAAAAAATTTATCACAAAATTCTATTTCTATAGTAATAAAAAAATGTGATGTTATTGAAACTATTCAAAATATACATTCTGCTTTATTTAATCAGAATTATAAAATTATTGAAGTTTTCCTAGTAGGAATTGGTGGCGTAGGAAGTACTTTATTAAATCAATTAAAAAAACAGCAAAAAATATTACAACATAAAAATATAGACATAAAAATATGCTCAATTTCTAATAGTAAAAAAACAATTTTTAATGAAAAAGGAATAGTTTTAAATAACTGGATGAAAGAATTTGAAAACAGTAAAAATACATTTAGTTTAGAAGACTTATTAAAAAAAATAAAAAGTAATAAATTTATAAATCCTGTCTTTATAGATTGTACATCAAGTGAAAAAATTGCAGAAAAATATGTTGATATCCTTTCACACCACATGCATATAGTAGCTTCAAATAAAAAGGCTAATACTTCTTGCAATAAACTTTATCGAAACATTCGTTTGATTACTAAAAAATATGACTTAAAATTTTTATATGAAACAAATATTGGAGCAGGATTACCAGTTATAGAAAACTTTCAAAATTTAATTAATTCTGGAGATAAACTAATTCAATTTAGAGGTATTTTATCTGGTTCATTATCATTTATATTTGGAAAATTAGAACAAGGTATTTCTTTATCTAAAGCTACTATGATGGCAAAAGAATTAGGATTTACTGAACCTAATCCCCAAGATGATTTATTAGGAATTGATGTAGCAAGAAAATTATTAATTTTAGCTCGAGAAGCTGGTTATGATTTAGAATTGTCTGATATTGAAATTGATTCTCTTTTACCAAAAGAATTTAATTTAAATTTAAATACAAAAGATTTTTTTCTTGAACTAAAAAAAATAGACACTCAATTTTTAAATCGAATACTAGAAGCAAAAAAAGAAAATAAAATTCTTCGTTTTGTTGGTATAATAGAAAAAAATGGAAAATGTAAAGTTAAAATAGAAAAAATAGAAAAAAGTGATCCGTTATATTCCATTAAAAATGGAGAAAATGCACTTGCTTTTTATACTAAATATTATCAACCAAATCCATTAGTGTTAAAAGGATATGGTGCTGGGAATAATGTTACTGCAGCTGGAGTGTTTTCTGATTTATTACGAACATTATCATATAATTTAGGAACATAAAATGATAAAAATTTATTCTCCTGCTTCTATTGGTAACGTAGGAGTAGGTTTTGATATATTAGGCGCAGCTCTAGCACCAATAGATGGTACTTTACTTGGAGATTGTGTAATTATAAAATCTTCTGAAAATTTTGAATTAATAAATAAAGGAAGATTTTCTAATCAATTACCTAAAAATATAGAAGATAATATAGTATGGAAGTGTTGGAATTATTTTAAAAAAATAACTAATTTAAAAATTTCTTTTAGCATTACATTAGAAAAGAATATGCCTATTGGTTCAGGTTTAGGATCTAGTGCCTGTTCTATTGTATCAACATTAGTTGCTATGAATAAATTTTGTAATGATCCATTAACTTCTAAAGAATTATTAATATTAATGGGAAGATTAGAAGGTAAAATTTCAGGTAGTATACATTACGATAACGTAGCACCCTGTTATTTGGGTGGGTTGCAATTAATTATTGAAAATAATAATATCATTAGTCAATCAATACCTTATTTTCAAGAATGGTTTTGGATTATCGCATGGCCAGGAATTAAAATTCCCACTGAAAAAGCAAGAAAAATTTTACCTAAAGTGTATGAAAAAAAAATATGTATAAAACATAGTCAAAATCTTGCAGGATTTATTCATGCATCTCATAGCAAACAAGAAGAATTAGCAGCAAAACTAATGATTGATCTTATTGCTGAACCATATCGAATTAATTCATTACCTAATTTTTTATATATAAAAAAAACTATAAAAAAAATAGGTGCTATTAGTTTTGGAATTTCCGGATCTGGACCTACATTATTTGCAATTTCTAAAAATGTTTCTATTGCTAAAAAAATAGCTTATTGGTTATCTAAAAATTATCTAAAAAATGATCAAGGTTTTGTACACATTTGTAAATTAGACCAGAAAGGAACTAGAATAATAAGGTAAGACATGAAACTATACAATCTAAAAGATCATAATGAAACAGTAAAATTTTCAAAAGCAGTAAAATTAGGATTAGGTAGTCAACAAGGTTTATTTTTCCCTAAAGATTTGCCAATTATTAAAAAAGAAAAATTATCCGCGTTACTAAAAATGGACTTTATTTCTAGAAGTAGTAAAATTCTTTCTAAATTTATTAAAAATGAAATAAAACCAATAGAATTAGAAAAAAGAATAAAGAAAGCATTCTCATTTTCAGGTCCCAAAATAGTAAGAGTTACTGAAAATATAGCTTGTTTAGAATTATTTCATGGACCAACTTTAGCATTTAAAGATTTTGGTGCTCGCTTTATGGCACAAATGCTATCTCATTTAAATAATGAAAATGAAATAGTTACAATTTTAACAGCAACATCAGGAGATACTGGTGCAGCTGTAGCTCATGCTTTTTATAAAATGAAAAATGTGAAAGTAGTAATTCTCTACCCAAAAGGGAAAATAAGCGAACTACAAGAAAAATTATTCTGTACTCTTGGAGAAAATATTACAACTATTGCTATAAATGGTAGTTTTGATGAATGTCAAGCTTTAGTAAAACAAGCTTTTAATGATCAAGAACTAAAAACAATTACAGGATTAAATTCAGCTAATTCAATAAATATAAGTAGATTATTAGCACAAATTTGTTATTATTTTGAAGCATTTGCCTTAATTCCAAAACAAAAAGATATTAAATTAGTTATTTCTGTGCCTTGTGGAAATTTTGGGAATTTGACAGCTGGACTGTTAGCAAAATCTTTAGGACTACCTATAAAATCATTTATAGCAGCTACTAATTCTAATGATACTGTACCTAGATTCCTAAAAAATGGAATTTGGGAACCAAAAAATACTATTTCAACTATATCTAATGCTATGGATATTAGTAGACCTAATAATTGGCCTAGAGTAGAAGAATTATTTAAAAGAAAAAAATGGGATTTAAAAGAATTAGGATTTGGAAGTGTTTCTGATGATGAAACTGTTAATACTTTACAAGAGTTATCAAAATTAGGTTACGATTCCGAACCTCATGCAGCTATCGCCTATAAGTTGTTGAAAAAAAATATAAAACCTAATGAATTTGGATTATTTTTAGGAACAGCTCATCCGGCAAAATTTAAAAAAACTATTGAAAAAATATTAAAAAAAGAGATTTTACTTCCTAAAGTATTAGAAAATAGATATAAACTTCCTTTATTATCACATAATATGCGTCCAAATTTTTTTAAATTAAGAAAATTTTTATTAGAAAAATAATTTCTTTATGATTTTATTAGAGGGGAAAATTCCTCTAATAAAAACTTTTAATTTTAAATAAAAATTTTTATACTTTAAATAATATTTGTAAAATATCTGCATCGTTAACAATATAATTTTTTCCTTCACTTCTGAATTTTCCTGCAGATTTTACATTTTTCTCTCCTTTATATCTTAAAAAATCAAAATAAGACATAACTTGTGCTCTAATAAATCCTTTTTTTAAATCAGAATGAATTTTTTTAGCAGCATTAACAACAGTAGTATTTTTCTTAATATTCCACGCTCTTGACTCTTTTGGACCGACAGTAAAAAATGTATGTAAATTCAATAAATTTAAGCTAGCTTCTACAATTTGATTTAAAGAGTTTTTTTTCTGATTTGAAGAATTTATAATGTTATCTTCTAAATTATTTGGTAGAAATTCTTTATTTTCTATGTTTAGATTTTTATCTAGAGATATTGGAATAGAAAAAAATTTTTCTTTTTTTAAATAATTTTTCATTCTTTCATATATATCTTTACTTTTAGAACTACTATCTATATTTGCAATATATACAGTTGGCTTTAAAGTAAGGAATTTAAATTCTTTAACATATTCTTTTTCTTCTGCATTTAAATTTATATTCGTTAAAGTAGAAAACTTTTCTAGATGTTGAATGCATTTCTTTAAAAAAAATATTTTTTTTGTATGTTTATAATTATTTTTTTTTTCCTGCTTTTTAATTCTTAATATACTCTTTTCACAAAAATCTAAATCCGAAAAAGCTAATTCCATATTAATTATTTCTATATCTTGAATAGGATCAATAAAATTGTGCACATGAATAACTTTTTTATTTTCAAAACAACGAACAACATGTATGATTGCATCAATTTCTTTTATATTACTGAGAAATTGATTTCCCAAACCTTCTCCTTTTGAAGCTCCTTTAACTAATCCTGCAATATCAACAAACTTTATATATGTATAAATTATTTTTTTTGAATTTGCTATTTTTGCAATTTTAAGTAATCTGTTATCAATAACAGGAGAAACTCCTATATTTGGATGAATAGTACAGAAAGGATAGTTTTCTGCTGGGATATCCGACTTAGTTAAAAGGTTAAATAATGTAGATTTCCCTACATTAGGAAGACCAACAAGACCACATTTAACACTCATTTTTCCTCTATTTAAATATTTATTTAAAAAATATGTTTTTTATTCTTATTTTTTTAAAAAAATAACGTAAAAAATTTTTAATTACTTTTTTTAATAGAAAAATTTTCCCAATTCTCTTTTAATTGCTTTAAATCATAAACAATTAATTTAATGGATTCATAAATTTTACTTTTTTCTTCATGACTAAATTTTGACAACACATATCTTACTACTTCTGATTTTTCTATAGGTCTTCCTATACCAATAGATATTCGTTTAAACGAATTACCTATTCCTATGTTATTAATAATATTTCTAAGACCATTATGTCCATTATGTCCAATTCCTTTTTTAAATCGAATACTCCCTAATGGCAAATCTAATTCATCATGAAATATTAAAATATCTTCAACTTTAACATTATACTGATGCAAAGCTGTAAGAATTGAGTTTCCACAAATATTTATAAATGTATTCGGAATTAATAAATACATCTGATTAAACAAACCTAAATAACCAATTTTTTTTTTAATTTTAATTTTACAGAATAATAATTAGCTATCCACTGAATGCATTGAGAACCTATATTATGCCTAGTACCGTTATACTTAGATATTGGATTACCTAAACCAATTAACATTTTATAATTCTTCAAAACATATCCTTAAAATTTAACTTGATTTTAAAATATTTATATTATTGAAATAATATACATATTAGAACACTTATTTTTTAAAATTTTTTTAACTATTTTTTAATAAAAAACGACGTTCTGCTTCTTCCCAATTAACAATATTCCAAAATGATTTAATATATTCTATTCTTTTATTCTTATATTTTAAATAATATGCATGTTCCCATATATCTAAACAAATTATAGGATTTCCTAAAAATCCATTAATTTCTTTTCCCATTAAAGGATTATTTTGATTTATAGTAGACACTATTTTTAATTTTCCTAAATCATTTATTAACCATACCCATCCAGATCCGAAATGTTTTAAAGCAACTTCTTCAAATAACCTAACAAAATTTTCAAATGAGAAAAATTGTTTTTCTATAGCTAATTTAAGACTTCCTTTAAGTTTAGTTCCTAATTTTAAATTTAGCCAAAATAAACTATGATTAACATGTCCGCCTAAATTATTTTTTAAACTTTCTTTATCTTTTATATCTATTTTATCTAAATCTTTAATTAATTTATTTTCTGAATAGGTTGAATAATGTGTATTATTTAATATTTTATTTACATTGTCTACATAAGTCTGATGATGTTTAGTATAGTGTATTTCCATTGTTTCTTTATCTATATAAGGCTCTAAACTATCATATGAATACAATAATTTTGGTAATTTATAACTCATTTTTTTCACCATTAAAAACTAAATTATAAGAAATTAAACTATTTTTTTAAAAAAATTGTAACATAGTTCATAAACTACTTCTATTAAAAAATTTTAAATAATTTTTTTTCTTTTAAAATTGATCTTTCAAAAAAAATACTATTGATATAATATGAAAAAATGTTACTGTTAAAAACAGCAATACAAATTTTTTTTTAATTTATATATACAAATATATTTTTTTAATAACGAGATAAATAACATATGTCTGTAACTCAAGAAATGAATGCTCTTCACGATCGATTTAGAAGTTTTTATCCTGTAGTTATAGATTTAGAAACAGCAGGATTTAATCCTAAAAAAGATGCTATATTAGAAATTGCCATGGTTACTCTATCTATGGATGAAAAAGGATGGCTGAAAAAAGAAAAGACTTTTCATTTTAACATTCAACCTTTCATCGGTTCTAATATTCAATCAGAAGCGTTGGCTTTCAATAAAATTGATCCTTTTAATCCCTTAAGAGCTGCTGTAACCGAAAAAATAGCTCTTAAAAAAATATTTAAAGTAGTTCAAAAAGGAATAGAAGCAAAGAATTGTTCGAGAGCTATCATCGTTGCTCATAATGCTAATTTTGATCATAACTTTTTAATGGCTGCTGCAAAAAGAACTAACTTTGAAACAAATCCATTCCATCCATTTGTGACATTTGATACCGCTGCATTAAGTGGATTAGTATTAGGACAAACTGTACTTGCTAAAGCTTGTAAAATAGCAGGAATAAATTTTGATAATAATCAAGCACATTCTGCATTGTATGATACTACTCAAACAGCTAATTTATTTTGTGAATTAGTTAATCGTTGGAAACGATTAGGAGGTTGGCCTCCTATAACTAGTGAAATCAACGTTCTTAACACTAAAATAGAAAAGTAAACAAAAACTTATAAAATCAATAAATTTTATTTTACAAAATAGTTAGAAAAATAACTTTTACTATTTATTAATATTATTAACTAAATTTTGCAATTCACCACTTTCAAACATTTTTACAATAATACTACAACCTCCAACTAAAGTTTTATTAACCCATAATTGGGGAAAAGTTGGCCAATTAGAAAATTCTGGTAAAGCTGTTCTAATATCTGGATTTTCTAATACATCCACATAAAAAAATTTTTTTTTACATTTTGTTAAAATTTCTGCAGCTTTAGAAGAAAATCCACAACTAGGCTTAGTAGGAGTTCCTTTCATGTATAATACAATATCATTTTCTTCAATTTGAGACTTAATTTTTTTAATTGCATCCATAATTTCTCTCCTATTTAACATATAAGTACTTTTTAATCATTATACTATTAACAAAATATTAAAACTAGTTTTTTTATAAAAAAAATAGAATATTTTTTGAAAAAATATTTCGACTTTTATATTAAAATCAAGTATTATATTTCACTTATAAATAGGGGCTGATTTATGGATTTGACAAAATTATTGAAAACTGATGAGCATGTCGAGGGTTGGTTTGCCTCGTTAAAAAACCAAAAAAAATAGTTGCAAAAAAAGAAAATTACGCTTTAGCAGCTTAATAAACTGTTTTAAAGCCTTTCTTTCAAAATTTTTATTCTCTTTATATTTTGATAAACAGAAAGCTAACTTAAAAGGGATTACATAAAAAGTTTTGCTTAGTACTTTTATGTATTACTTAATTAAGCAAAATTTTAATTTTGTGTCTATTCAAAATTAAAAATTATTTTATAAATAGAATAAACATGTAGTTCTGATGTCGTAAAGATTTTGGACGCGGGTTCGAATCCCGCCAGCTCCAAAAAAAAATTTTATTAAAAATTTTTTTTCTAAAAAAAATAATGAAAGTATTTTCTTGATCAATAAAAAAAATAAATAAAAAATTAATTAATTGATTGTTTAAAAAATATCTTACTGCTAAAAAAACGTTAATCATTTAATTGAAAGTTAAAAATTTTAAAAAAATACTCAATTTAAAAAAAATAATTTTTATCTGTAATAAATTTAAAACATCATTTAATTTTTTTTAAATTTTATTTTCAAGAATTTTTTTATAAAATAAAAAACTATATATTTATTATATAAAAAAAATGCTAAAAAACTAAAAGATTAAAGATAAAAAAAATGAAAACCTTAAATAAAAATAATTTTAATATTGAAGATATTAATAACTTAATTAAAGAAAATAAAAAAATAAAAAAAGAAATTATTGATAATTTTAAAAAAAAAATATTAGAAATACAGAAAAAAAACATTGATATTCAATTACGCAAGCAAGCTGAAATAGAAAACTTTAAAAAAAATTCTAAAAAAGAAATAAATGTTATTCAATCAGAAATAAAAAAAGAATTTTCTCTTAAATTACTTCCAGTCATAGATAAAGTAGAAAAAATATTAAATGATTTAAATTTGTTAAATAATAAAAATATCACTGAAGGAATTGTCATAACTTTAAAATCTTTTTTAAAAACAATAAATAAATTTGGAATTAAAGAAGAAGGAAAACTTGATCAAAAATTTGATCCTAATTTTCATGCTAAAATCTCCGAAAAAAAAAGCGAATCAAAAAAAGATGGGTTTATAACTTCTATCATTAAAAAAGGTTATACCTTAAACGGAAAAAAATTGAGAAAACCGTTAGTTGAAGTTTCAAAAAATTAATAATAATTAAAAATTTAACTTATTAATTAATTTAATTAAATATTTGATTTAAGCATTAAGATGGGAGAATACACCAATCAATAGGTTTTTCTCCTATAGAAACTAATATCTTATTAGTTTTCGAAAAATGTTTACAACCAAAAAATCCTTTATTTGCAGAAAAAGGAGAAGGATGTGAAGCACACAATACATAATGTTTTCGTAGATTAATTCGAGAAATTTTTTTTTGTGCATACGCGCCCCAAAGTAAAAAAATTACTTCTTTTTTATACTTACTAATAATTGAAATTACTAAATCAGTAAATTTTTCCCATCCTATTCCTTTATGAGAACTAGGTTTATTTTCTTCTACAGTTAAAATTGTGTTTAACAATAACACTCCTTGTTTAGCCCAATGATCTAAAGAACCATTATTTTTAGTAAAAAATACTTTTTTTAAATCAAAAGATAATTCTTTTAATATATTTCTTAAAGAAGGAGGGATTTTACTACCTTGAGGAACAGAAAAAGCAAGCCCATCTGCTTGATTTTTATTATGATATGGATCTTGCCCTAAAATAACTACTTTTAATTTTTTAAAGGATGTTAAAAAAAACGATTTGAATACTTCTTTTTTTTTAGGAAAGATATTTTTTTTTTCTCTTTCTTTAGAAATAAACTGCATTAATTTTATAAAATATTCTTTTTTTTTTCTTGATGTAAAAAGTCTTTCCAAACAATTTTTTTATTTTTTTTCATTTTCTTTCCTAATATATATCTTGCAATTATAAGTTATCTATTTCATACTAAAAAAAATTTTGTTTATGAAACATTATAGCTTCTATTATATAATAATAATTATTATTAGTAATAATAATTTTTATTCGATCAAATTAATTTTTTGTAATTAATTACTTTAAATAATACTGAATTAATAATTATTAATTATATTTTAAACTATTTAAAATCATTAAATAATTTTATACCAAATTTAGGAGAAATGAATGGTTTTAGTAAGCTTACCAGCACCGAATTTTATTGCTCCAGCAATTTTAAAAAATGATGAAATAATTGAAAATTTTAATTTTCAAAATTACGTTTCTGGTAAAATAACAGTATTGTTTTTTTGGCCTATGGATTTTACTTTTGTATGTCCTTCTGAAATTATTGCATTTAACAATCTATATGACTCTTTTAAAAAAAGAAAAGTCGAATTAATTGGTGTTTCAATAGATTCTGTTTTTGTACATAATGCATGGAGAAAAACTCCTGTTAATGAAGGTGGAATTGGTAATATAAAATTCATTATGGTTTCAGATGTAAAACAAGAAATACAAAAATCTTATGGAATAGTACATCCTACTCTTGGAGTAGCATTAAGAGCATCTTTTTTAATCGATAAAAAGTTTTGTGTACGACATCAAGTTGTTAACGATCTTCCTCTAGGAAGAAATGTAAAAGAAATGATTAGAACTATAGATGCCTTACAATTTCACGAAATAAACGGGGAAGTATGTCCTGCTAATTGGAAAAAAGGAAAATCTGCAATGACACCTTCTCCTGACGGTGTTCGAAATTACTTTCAAAACCATTTAGAAGATTTATAATTTAATTAAATAATTAAAATTATTCTTATTGAGATAAATCAAAAAAAATTTTAATTTATTACTAATTCAGAATACACTATATTAATAACAATTTAAAAAAAGTGTATTCTGAAGTTCTTTAAAGAGAATTTAGATCAATATCTTATTATTAAATAAAATTATCATCATCTTCATAATCATCGTTTTCATAACTATTTTCTTCATAACCATAGTCTTTATGTTTTTCAACATCATGACTATTTCTTCTATCTTTTTCATCATCGTTATCTAAAAATTCTTCTTCAGAGTTATCATAATTTTGATTCACATCATAATAATCTTGATTTTTTTCCTCACTACTATTATTGATATAATTACTAGAGACATCTGGACCTAATACTGATTCTGAAACATTAATATCATTAATTGTTTCATCTTTTATTGTTTCGTGTTGAAATAAATTAGTTAAAACATTTCCTATTACAATTCCACTAGCAACACCAACTGCTGTTTGCAAGGCATTTGCAAGGAAACTATTTGTACCTATATTTTTTGTAGATTGAGAAAAATCTTTTTTCTCTTTCTCTATTGCAGAAAATTTTTTTTGTTTATCTACAGTATCCGATAAAAAATTTTCATTTTTTTTCTTGAAATTATCTTTTTTATTTTTTAAAAAATCAAAACATCCAAACAAAAAACTTTTAGAATTATAGTTATTTTCTTTTTCTTTCTTTTGAAGTTTATCATTTAATAATTGTATTTTTTGATTCATTTTTTCAATAGCTAATTCCTGTATTAAAACTATTTGTGTTAGGTAATAAATAGAATTCGGCTGTTTTTCTAACATATTTTTTATCAACTTTTCGGCTGATAAATCTTTTTGACTAGATTGACTTTCTACTTTTTTTATTTTTTTAAACAAATTTTCAATTAATATTTTTTCTTCTTTTTGCATAAAATTAGTTCTCTATTTAGTATTGATAATGTAAATAAAACTAAAATTAAAAATTAATAAACAGTATCACATATACTTATAATGTTAATTGTTTTTAACAAAAAAATTTATTTTTTTAAAAAAATATTTTTTTAGAAAAATAAAAAGCATTAATCTTTAAAAATTAATAAATAACTATTAACTTTTATAAAAAGAATAGTTTTCTTTAGATTCACCGAACAATTGCATTATGGTATAATTTTATACTTTCAAAACAAGGAATAAAATATAAAGAGAAAAAAAATTTATGAAAGACCTTGCTAAAGAAATTAAACAGGTCGATATTGAACAAGAACTAAAACAATCATATTTAGATTATGCAATGTCTGTAATAATTGGACGAGCTCTACCTGATGTTAGAGACGGGCTAAAACCAGTTCATAGAAGAATATTATTTGCTATGAAAGTTTTAAATAACGACTGGAATAAAGGCTATAAAAAATCAGCTAGAATTGTTGGAGATGTAATAGGAAAATATCATCCTCATGGAGATTCTTCTGTTTATGATGCTTTAGTCCGAATGGCACAACCATTTTCTTTAAGATATATGTTAGTTGATGGACAAGGAAATTTTGGTTCAATCGATGGTGATACTGCTGCTGCCATGCGTTATACTGAAGTTAGAATGTCAAAAATTGCTCATGAACTTTTAAGCGACTTAGATCAAAATACTGTTAAATTTATTCCCAATTACGATGGAACAGAAGTTGTCCCGGAAATTTTACCCACTAAAATACCAAACTTGTTAATTAACGGAACATCTGGGATCGCTGTAGGAATGGCTACTAATATTCCTCCACATAATTTAAAAGAAGTTATTAACGGTTGTTTAGCCTATCTTAAAAATAAGAATATTGATGTAAGCACTTTAATGGAATACATACCTGGACCTGACTTTCCTACAGCAGGTGTTATAAATGGTTCTTCGGGTATAAAAGAAGCGTATGAAACTGGAAAGGGAAAAATTTTTATTCGTGCTCAGAGTAAAATTGAAATTAACGAAAAATTAAAAAAAAAATCTATTATTATTTATGAATTACCTTATCAAGTTAACAAAGCAAAGTTAATTGAAAAAATATCAGAATTAGTAAAAGAAAAGAAAATAGAGGGAATCGTTGCCTTAAGAGATGAATCAGACAAAGATGGAATGAGAATTGTTATTGAGACTAAAAAAGATTCAATTATAGAAATTATTCTAAATCAATTATATATTTTGACATCTTTGCAAATTTCTTTTGGAATTAATATGGTTGCACTATGCGACGGGCAACCGAAAACAATGAATTTAAAAGAAATTTTAAAACAATTTATTCTCCATAGAAAAAAAATAGTTACAAAAAAATGTTTATTTAAATTAAAAAAATATCAAAAAAGAACTCATATTTTAGAAGGATTAAATTTAGCACTAATTAATATTAATGAAATAATTAAATTAATTAAAAGCGTAAAAACACCAATAGAAGCAAAAAAACTATTAATTTCAAAAGAATTCTTATTATCTAAAAAAGATAATCTTCATCAAAAATTAAAAAAAGCATTCAAACTAACTAAAAAAAATAATGAAATTAAAAATTCAAAAGTTTTTTTTACTGAAAAACAAATTCAAGCAGTTTTAGAACTTCGTTTGCAGAAATTAACTTCTTTAGAACAAAAAAAAATTTTTGAAGAGCATTATAATTTAACAAAAAAAATAAAATCAATAAATCTTATTTTAGAAAAACCAGAAAAATTAACTAATATAATAAAAAAAGAGTTAATTAATATTCAGGAATCTTTTAATGATAAAAGAAAAACAATTATTTATAAAAATCATAAAAATATAAATATTGAAGATATTATCACTCAAGAAAAGGTAATTGTTACTCTTTCACATTCTGGATATGTAAAATATCAACCTATTTCCGATTATGAAGCACAAAAAAGAGGTGGAAAGGGAAAATTAGCTGCCCGCATTAAAGAGGAAGATTTCATTGAAATTTTGTTAATAGCAAATACACACGATACAATTTTATGTTTTTCTAGTACAGGAATATTATATTGGATGAAAGTATATCAACTTCCTGAAACTAGCAGACATGCTCGAGGAAGGCCTATAATAAATATTTTACCCTTAAGTTCAAAAGAAAGGATAACTGCAATTTTACCAGTTTCTAACTATAAAGATAATATTAATGTATTTATGGCTACTCTTAAAGGAATAGTAAAAAAAACTTCCCTAAAAGAATTTAGCAAACCTAGAAACTCAGGAATTATTGCTGTAAACTTAAAAAAAGAGGATGAACTTATAGGAGCTGCTTTAACTAATGGAAAAGATAACATTATGTTATTTACTGCTTCTGGAAAAATTGTTCATTTTTCTGAACAATTTGTTCGTAAAATGGGTAGAACTGCATCAGGCGTTAAAGGAATTAAAATTAAAAACGAAGATCACATCGTTTCTTTAATTGTTCCTAAAGGAAAGGGAAATATTCTTATGGTAACAAAAAACGGATATGGAAAAAGAACCAAAATTTCTGATTTTCCAATAAAATCACGTTCTACAAAAGGTATCATAGCTATAAAAATTACAAAAAAAAATGGAGCAATGATTGCAGCTATTCAAGTTTCTGAAAATGATCAAATTATGATGATCACCAATGCAGGAACACTTGTTAGAACTAGAGTTTCAGAGATTAGTAATCTAAAGAGAAATACTCAAGGAGTAATTTTGATTCGAACAAACAAACAGGAAAAGGTAGTTGCTTTACAAAGAATTGATGAGTCTTTTTATAAAATCTAAAAATAAATAATTTATCTATAAGTAGCATTACAATCTTTTTATTATTTATATAGTAATGCTACTTTTTCGTTTATATGTATATACTAAATATTTTTAATCAAAAGTTATTTTCATTTTATAGCATTAAATCAATAAAATTTTAATATTTTAAAAAAAATATTTCATATTATCAAAAAAAATATATAAATTACTATTAATAATAGGCATATTTAATATGAATTCAAATCTGTTGGTTACTAAAAGAGATGGTCAAAAAGAAGTTCTTAATTTAGATAAAATTCATAAAGTATTGAATTGGGCTTCAAAAGGATTGCATAACATTTCAATTTCCCAAGTGGAATTACGTTCCAGAATTCAATTCTATAACGGAATTAAAACAATTCATATTCATGAAACAATTATTAAAGCAGCAGCAGATCTAATTTCTAAAGAGGTTCCTGATTATCAATACATGGCTGCTAGATTATCTATTTTCCATCTTCGAAAAAAAGCATATGGAAAATTTACCCCACCTAAATTATATCAACATGTAAAAAAAAATGTTGTATTAAAAAAATACGATAAACATTTATTAAATGAATTTTCTAAAAAAGAATATCAAATTATGAATACATTTATCAATCATAATAGAGATATGAATTTTTCTTATGCAGCAGTAAAACAATTAGAAGGAAAATATTTAGTTCAAAATCGAGTTACAGGAGAAATATATGAAAGCCCTCAATTTTTATATATTCTTATTTCAGCATGTTTGTTTTCAAAATATTCTCAAAAAAATAGATTAGATTATATTAAAAAATTTTATGATGCTATTTCCACTTTTAGAATTTCGTTACCAACACCTATTATGGCAGGCGTAAGAACCCCCACTAGACAATTTAGTTCATGTGTTTTAATTGAATGTGCCGATAACTTAGATTCGATTAATGCAACAGCCAGTTCAATAGTAAAATATGTTTCTCAAAGGGCTGGAATAGGTATTAATGTTGGTCAAATTCGAGCTGTTGGTAGTCCTATTAGAGGTGGAGAAGCATTTCATACTGGTTGTATACCTTTTTATAAATATTTTCAAACTGCAGTTAAATCTTGCTCTCAAGGAGGTGTTAGAGGAGGAGCGGCTACTCTATTTTATCCTATTTGGCATTTAGAAGTAGAAAACTTATTAGTTTTAAAAAATAATCGAGGAATAGAAGATAATCGAGTAAGACATGTCGATTATGCTATACAAATCAATAAACTATTATATCAGAGACTGTTATCTCGAAAAAAAATTAGTTTATTTAGCCCTTCTGACGTTCCTTTGTTATATGATTGTTTTTTTTCTGATCAAGAAAAGTTTGAAGAACTATATACAAAATATGAAAAAGATAAGAAAATTAAAAAAAAAGAAATTAAATCTATAGATTTATTTTCTTTACTAATGCAAGAAAGAACATCTACAGGAAGAATTTATATACAAAACGTAGATCATTGTAATACTCATAGCTCCTTCAATCCAAAAATTGCTCCTATTAGACAATCTAATTTATGTTTAGAAATAACTTTACCTACTAAACCATTATCTAATATTTTGGATGAAAATGGAGAAATAGCATTATGCACTTTATCAGCATTAAATTTAGGAAAAATTAAAAATATTAAAGAATTAAATGAATTATCTAATTTAATTGTACGTGCCCTTGATGCTTTATTAGATTATCAAGAATATCCCATAATTAGTGCTAAAATTGGTGCATTAGGAAGAAGAGCCATTGGAGTAGGAGTTACCAATTTCGCTTATTATCTAGCAAAGAATAATGTTAAATATTCTGATGGAAGCGCTAATAAATTAACACATCAAACATTTGAGGCAATTCAATATTATTTATTAAATGCATCTTGTGACCTTGCAAAAGAAAAAGGAACTTGTTCATTATACAATGAAACAAAATATTCGTTAGGTATACTTCCAATTGATACTTATAAAAATGAAATTGATGTAATATGTAATGAACCGTTACACTTAAATTGGGAATTTTTAAGAAAAAAAATATCAAAATATGGTTTAAGAAACTCTACATTATCTGCTATTATGCCTTCTGAAACATCTTCTCAAATATCAAATGCCACTAATGGCATAGAACCTCCTAGAGGATTTATTAGTATTAAGGCATCTAAAGATGGAATGCTTAAGCAAGTTGTTCCAGAATATAAGAAGTTAAAATCAAAATATGAATTATTATGGAATATACCTGATAATATTGGATATCTTAAGTTAGTTGGAATTATGCAGAAATTTGTAGATCAATCTATTTCAACTAATACTAACTATGATCCTTCAAAATTTCCAGATGGAAAAATTCCTATGAAATTGTTATTAAAAGATTTATTAACTGCTTATAAATTAGGAATAAAAACTTTATATTATCAAAATACTCGAGAAGGAAATATAAATAAAACAAATAATTTCACTTATTGTATTCAACAAGAAAATTGCGAAAGTGGAGCATGTAATTTATAAAAATATTATTAATAAAATATTAATTATTTTATGGAGTATCCATATGACATATACAACTTTTTCAAAAAAAAAAAATGATCCTTTACAAGAACCAATGTTTTTTGGACAATCAGTTAATATTTCTAGATATGATCAACAAAAATATATAATTTTTGAAAAATTAATAGAAAAACAACTTTCTTTTTTTTGGAGACCAGAAGAAATAGATTTATCCAAGGACCGAATAGATTTTAATAATTTACCAAAACATGAAAAACATATTTTTTTGAGTAATTTAAAATACCAAACTTTACTAGATTCGATCCAAGGAAGAAGCCCTAATATAGCTTTTTTACCTGTTGTTTCAATACCTGAGTTAGAAACATGGATCGAAACTTGGTCATTTTCTGAAACTATACATTCTCGATCTTATACTCATATAATTCGAAATATAACAAATGATCCTTCAATAATATTTGAAGATATTATCACTAACCAATCCATATCTAATAGAGCAAAAGATATTTCTTTTTATTATGATGATTTTATTCAATATACAAGCTACTGGCATTTATTAGGAGAGGGCGTGCAATCTATTAATAATCAAAAAAAAAACGTTAATTTAAATTCTTTAAAAAAGAAATTATATTTATGTTTAATGAGTGTAAATGCTTTAGAAGCTATTAGGTTTTATGTAAGTTTTGCTTGCTCATTTGCTTTTGCTGAAAGAGAAATTATGGAAGGAAATGCAAAAATTATTCGTTTAATAGCTAGAGATGAATCTCTACATTTAACTAGTACTCAACATATAATTAATATTATACAAAATAAAAAAAATAATGAAAATATGGCTCATATTGCTTATGAATGTAAAGAAGAATGTTTTAACATTTTTTTAAAAGCTGCTGAACAAGAAAAAAAATGGGCTGATTATCTCTTTTCAGATGGTTCTATGTTAGGATTAAATAAAGAAATTTTATGTCAATACATTGAATATATTACAAATATTAGAATGCAAGCTGTAGGCTTGAAACGACCTTTTGAAAAACGATCAAATCCTATACCTTGGATTAATCAATGGTTATCTTCTGATAATGTACAAATGGCTCCTCAAGAAACAGAAGTTAGTTCTTATCTAGTTGGTCAAATAAATTCCGAATTACTAGATGATGATCTAGATTCTTTTGAACTATAAATTATATGTTTAATAAACGAATTGTATTAATAAATAAAAGTAAAAAAATTTATGTCAATAAAAAAAATATTTCTTTATTAAAAACATTACTTATTAATAATATTAATATTGAATATCAATGTCAAAAAGGATACTGCGGTACATGCCGAGTTATACTTATAAAAGGTAAAATTTTATATCAAGATTGTATTCCATTAGCTTTTTTAAGACCAAAAGAAATACTACCTTGTTGTTGTATTATTTATAGTAATGTAGAAATAAAAATTTAAAACTTTTATTATTAAGATAAATAAATTAGGCTTTAATTTTTTCTTGATTGAATAACAGTTGCTGCTATTGTGTAAATAATATCATCAACTGATGAACCTCTAGACAAATCATTAACAGGTTTTTTCATTCCCTGTAAAATAGGACCTATACAAGTAGAATTGGTAGAATTTTGAACTGCTTTATAAGCTATGTTACCACTGTTTAAATCTGGAAAAATAAAAATTGTCGACTCTCCTTTTAAAGAAGATTTAGGAAATTTTAACTTTGAGATTTTAGGTTCTATTGCTGCATCATATTGAATAGGACCCTCTACAGGAATATCTGGTCTTTTTTTATTTAAAATTTTTTTTGCTATCATGATTTTATCAGTAAGAAAATTTTTTCCTCCTGAAAAATCTGTAGAATATGAAAGCATTGCTATTTTTGGAACTATTCCAAAAATTTTAGCTGTATTGAATGATTGAATAGCAATTTCTGCTAATTGCTCGGAAGTAGGGTTAGGATTGATCGCACAATCAGAATAAATTAAAGTATTTTTTCTTAATAACATGAAAAATACGGAAGAAATAAGTTTACATTTATTAGACATCTTAATAATTCTTAATGCAGAACGAATTACTTCAGCAGTAGTATTTGTAGCGCCTACTACTACACCATCTACTACATTATTTAGTAGTAGCAACATTCCTAAAACAACATTTTTTTTAATATCATCTTTAACATTTTTTATGTCTATTTTTTTTTTCTTATATATACTAATTAAGTCTTTTTTATATTTCTCCCTGATAGTATCTGGATCTATAATTTGAACATTATTATTTAAAAAAATATTATTACTTAAAGCAATATTATTAATTTCATTTATATTTCCTAATAAAATACAATTAGCTATTTTCAATCGATTACATTGAATAGCAGATTTTATAATCCTAATATCATTTCCTTCAGGAAGAAGAATTGTTTTTTTTAATGAAATCGCAGTTTTTTTTAAGTTATACTTAAATAATTCAGATGAAATTGTAAAGGAACTATTTATTTTTTTTTCTAATATTTTTTTTATCCATGTTTTACTAAAAAATGATTTTATATATTTTTGTATTTTTTGAATTCTTTCTACATCTTTCGAAGAACATTTGAAATGAAAATTTTTTAATAAAATTAAAATTTCATAATTATCAAGATAAGTAAAAAATATTGGAATATTCATTTCAAGAAAACTTAAATATAAAGAATACTTTTTTATATTTCCAGAAGTTACTAATATAGAAAAATTAATATTTTTTTTAAGAAAATAATTTATATGATATTTAAAATTATTTAACAAACTATTTTCAATTATAATTAATGAATTTGAAATATTTTCTTTTTTTAGAAAATTAAAATTATTTTTTAAAATTTTTATTTTTTTAATTAAAAGGTTATTTATTTTATTTTTTTTGTAAACTATAAAAGCATTAATATAATTAATAATATTTAGTATTGGAATTTCTAATAACTTCATATTCCAAGAAATAGACACAACATTATTAAAACATGTTATTTTTTTAGAAAAATTTTTTTTTAAAAAAAATTTTTCTTGGTAAAAAAAATCAAATTCTTTAATATTTTTTACTTTCTTTAAAAAACATGGTTCATCTTTTTTATTAAAAATAATTCCTTTAACATTTTCATTTAAATAAAAAATTGAATTTTTTTTTTCAAATTGACTTAAATAAGATTTGTTTTTATATGTTGCTACAAACACAATATTTGCATTTAAAATTCTAGCTATTTTAAAATTTAATTTATTCCATATACAATTACTTTTTATATTTAATCCTTCAATTAAAGTAATTTCTGAATTGTCTTTATAAGTTTCATATCTATCTATAATTTTTTCTATTAGATTAGAAAAAAAAATTTTTTTATATTCTATATTATATATTTTTTGATAAATAGATTTTATAATAAAAACAGAGGAATTATTTTTAAGTAATTGAGAAGTATGATCTATTCTTTTTTGATTATTGCTGTTAATAATAGGTTTAAAAAAGTTGGTAACTAAATTTTCCTTTTTAATTGTAGAAATTACCCCTAAACTAATAGTGGTTAAACCTACATTTTTTTCAATAGGAATTAACATAATTACTTTTGACATAGAAACACCTCATAATTTCATATGTTTATAATTTTAATTAATTAAACGAATTGTTTCTTTGGCAATTTCTATTTCCTCATCTGTTGAAACGACTAAGATAGGAATACTTTTTTTTGAACTAATACAAAAATTATTTTTAAAACCATTTTCATTATTAAATTTTTCACTTAATTCAAATCCTAAACTGGATAATTGAGAAACTGTTAGTTTTCTTACTAAAACAGAATTTTGTCCAATTCCACCTGTAAAAACTAAAGCATCTATTTCTTTTGCTATTAAAAAAAAATAAGATGAAATATATTTCACTAATTTATAAGAAAAAATATCCACTGCACGCTTTGCTTTTTTATTAGAAAAATATTTTTTTTCAGAAAATCTAAAATCACTAGTTTCTTCACTTAAACCTAAAATACCTGATTTTTTAGTTAATAAATTTTTAATTTCTTTTATTTCCATGTTCATATTTTCATACAAATAAAAAATAAACGATGGATCTATATCTCCACTACGTGTACCCATAACCAAACCTTCTAAAGGAGTTAAACCCATAGAAGTATCAATACAAATTCCATTCTTTATAACTGATACAGAGGCACCATTTCCTAAATGACAAGAAATAATATTAATAGACATTATATCTTTACATATTATTTCAGCTGTTTTTTTCATTATATATGAATGACTAATTCCATGTGCTCCATATCTTCGAATTCCATATTTTTTATAAAAAATATATGGAATTCCATATAAATATGCTTTTTCCGGTAGCCTTTGATAAAAAGAAGTATCAAATACTGCTACATTTTTTTTTCTAAGAAATGGTAAAATTTTTATAAGTAATTTTATTCCTAATAAATTAACAGAATTATGCAAAGGAGCAAAACAAGATGCTTTTTTTATAATATCCATTATTGATTCATTTATTATCACTGAAGATTTTATTTTTTTTCCACCATGCACTACTCTATGACCTACGGAAATTATATCGTTAAAAATGTCTATTTTTTTTTTAATAATATTATTAATAATAAATTCAAGAGCGTTTTCATGAGTAGAATACGATTTCAAAAAAAAATTTTTAATAGAAATATTTTTTGTTTTCCAAGAAATGTTTGTATTTATTAAATACAAACATTCTACAATTCCTGTTAAAAATCTTTTGTAACTTTTAGAATCGATTAATGAAAACTTCAATGAAGAACTTCCAGAATTAATAACAAATACTAATTTCTTAGACATATAATTCCTAATTTATCAAAAAAATATTTTATTAATTATACATTTATCTTAATAAACAAAATATATTTATTTTAATTTATAACTAAATTACTAATAATTTAACTAATATTCAAAGAATTTATTTATAAAAATAATTAATTAAATCTAAGTAAACTTTTTATTAAATTTATTATTAATGAAAAGTTGTTCTTTTTTGCTCTATAGAATGTATCTTAACTTTTATAATTTCACTAATTGGATCTTCGGGACAATGCTCAATAAAATATGTTAAATCACTTAGTGCTACTTTTCCACATTCAAGTTGAGCGTAAATTAATCCTCTATCTCTAATTTCATAGGGATCATTTGGATTTAATTGAATTAACAAATTACTTACATTTAAAGCTAATTCCATTTTTTTTTCTTCCATTAATGCTGCTTTTAAAGTATTTAACACTTTTCTAATAACTGTTAACGACTTTGCTTGATTTAAATCATTTTTATACAATGTAGCTGTAGGACTAATATTTCCTTTTAACCAAACTTCTAATATATGTTCATTTAAAGTTTCTCCATTAAAAGGGTTAATTAACCATGATTTTTTATTTTTTAAATCAGATTTTAAAATAAGCTGAGTTGGAAAAATTATAGGAGTTAACGATAAACTCAATTCTTTTGCCATATAAAGTAAGATTATTCCCAATGAAACAGCTGTTCCTTGACGTGTCTTTAAAACTTTATCAATCCATAAAACATCAGATAACTTATATTTTTTTTTTGCCCCTCCAAATCCCCATTTTGAATAAAATATCTTCAACATTTTTTTTAGTTTATTAATTTCATTTTTTTCATCTCTAATTAAGAATTTTACTTCTTCTAATCGGAATTTTAACTCTTTTTTTACTTCTTCAGTAGGAAAGTTTTTTCTTATCAGCTTAAAAGCTACTAACATAGATTCAAAAATGGATTGTTTAGAAAAATCAATATTAGAAAAAATTTTCATATTACTCTCAATAATATTTATTTAAATTAGTATTTTTTTAAAAAAAATATATTTTTATTCATAAATTATTTTTAATTTTTTGGTTAAATTAAATAAATTTAATACCTATTAAATATTAAATAAAATATTTAGTTTTTATATATAAAAATATTATACCGAATTTTTAAAAAGAGTTGAACTGCTTATATTTATTAAAAAAAAATTACTTTTTCTGTCCTATTGTAACACGATAAAATCCTTGATAATCTTTATAACTATGAACATTTTTAAAATTATTAAATTTCATAAATTCATTTATAAATTTTTTCTGAGTAGAACCATGTTCTATTAATAACCATCCTTCATTTAATAAATGCTTTTGAGAATTTTGTATGATATTTTTAATATCAAAATATCCTTTTTCAGAAGATACTAAGGCTGAATAAGGTTCAAAGAAAATATCCGATTCTAGATTTTGAAAGTCTTCAACATCAATATAAGGTGGATTACTAACTATAATATTAAAACTTATGTTTTTTAACGAAGAAAACCAATTACTAAACTTGAAAAATACATTTTTTATTAATAATTTTTCTGCATTTATCTTCGCTATCTTTATAGCTTCATGGCTATTATCTACTCCTATTATATAAGAATTTGGTAATATACTTGCTAAAGATAAAGCAACTGCTCCAGAACCTGTTCCTAAATCTAAAATTTGGAATTTAGAATTATTATTAAACATAGATTGAATAATCTCAATTAGAATTTCAGTTTCTGGTCTAGGAATAAAAGTAAAGGGAGATACAGTAAGTGGTAAAGACCAAAATTCTTTTTTTTTTATTAAATATGCTATTGGTTCACATAAAATTCTACGATTTAACAAAATATTTATTTTTTTTTTTCTTTATCTTTAATTTTTTTTTCATAAAAACATATAATCCAGGTAAAAGATCGTTTTATTCCATGAGACATTATTAACAAAGCATCTAATCTAGGACTATTACTATGTATCAATTTCTTTTCTGCTAAATTTAACCAATTTTTAATTTTCATTTTTTTTCTTTAATGAAGAAGAAAGAATATCTGATTGATATTTTTCAAGCATAGGATTTATTAAAATGTCTAATTTTCCATCTAATATTTCATTTAAACGATATACTGTTAAATTAATACGATGTTCAGTTACTCTATTTTGAGGAAAATTATACGTTCTTTTTCTGTCAGATCGCTCTCCACTGCCTAATAAACTTTTTCTCATAGAAGCATTTTTAGCGTTATTTTTTGCTAATTCAGCAGCATGAATACGAGCTGATAATATTGATAATGCTTTTGCTTTATTTTTATGTTGTGATCGTTCATCTTGACATTCTACTACATGTCCAGTAGGAATATGAGTTATTCGAATTGCAGAATCAGTAGTATTTACATGTTGTCCTCCTGCTCCTGAAGAACGAAAAGTGTCAATTTTTAAGTCAGAAGGATTAATTTTAAATTCTTCTGATATTGGTAAAACAGGCATAATAGCTACTGTACACGTAGAGGTATGAATTCTTCCTTGTGATTCTGTTTCAGGTACTCTTTGAACACGATGTCCTCCTGACTCAAATTTTAACTTTTTACATGCTTCTTTACCTGTTATTTTAATAATAATTTCCTTAAATCCTCCTTTTTCACTTTCGCTCATATTAATAATGTTAATTTTCCAACGATTTATTTCCGAATATCTACTATACATTCTAAATAAATCTCCAGCAAATATCGCTGCTTCATCACCCCCCGTGGCGGCTCTAATTTCAACAAAACAACTTTTTCTATCATAAGGATCGTTAGGTAATAATAAAATTTTTATTTTTTTTTCTAGAGAAAATTTATAAGATTCTAATTTTCTTATCTCTTCTTCTGCAACTTTTTTTATTTCTATATCTTCTAACAATTGTTTTGTTACTTGAATATCTTTTTTATATTTTTTCCAATTGATAAAATATTTTACTATTTTAGAAATTTTTAGATATTCTTTCGACAAATCTTTTAATTCTGTTTTATTTGAAATCTTATTAATATTTGATAAAGTAAATTCTATTTTCTTATATCTAGTATATAAAATTTCTAATTTAGAAATAATAGAAGGTTTCATAAATCACCGTTTATTTTTTTAATTTTCATTATTAAAAATTAAATTTAAAAAAAAATTTATCTATTTATTTTAAACATTATACATGCCAATAATAAAATATTTTAAATTTTTTTTTTTAGTATATAATAGTAGTCATATTATTTTTTAATAAAAAAGTATAAAATTTTCCTAAAAATCTAAATGCTTTAAAAACATATTTCAAATTAATTTTATTAAAAAAATAATTTAACCTTTTTTAAAAAACCATTTATTGTTCACTATCTAAGCTTCTATTATCTTAAATAATTTTTATAAGAGAAATTATATGCATGACATAAAATTATTTTCTGGAAATTCTGTTCCAGAATTAGCTAAAAGTATTGCTGAAAGACTATTTTTACATTTAAGTAATGCTACTGTTGAAAGATTTAGCGATGGAGAAATAAGCGTTCAAATTAATGAAAATGTAAGAGGAGGAGATATATTTATTATTCAATCTACTTGTTTTCCAACAAATGATAACTTAATGGAATTAGTTGTTATAGTAGATGCTTTAAGGAGAGCTTCGGCTGGTAGAATTACAACTGTTATTCCTTATTTTGGCTATGCTAGACAAGATAGAAGAGTTCGATCCGCTAGAGTTCCTATTACTGCGAAAATAGTAGCAGATTTTTTATCTATAGTTGGAGTAGATCGGGTATTAACAGTTGATCTTCATGCTGAACAAATTCAAGGATTTTTTGATATTCCTGTAGATAATGTTTTTGGTAGTTTAGTTTTGTTTGAAGATATGTTGAAGAAAAAATTTAAAAATCCTATTGTTGTTTCTCCAGATATAGGAGGGGTAATTAGAGCGAGAGCGATAGCTAAATTATTACATGATACTGATATGGCTATAATCGATAAAAGAAGACCTCATGCAAATGTTTCTCAAGTGATGCATATTATTGGAGATGTAGAAAAAAGAGATTGTGTTTTAGTAGATGATATAATAGATACTGCAGGAACATTATGCAAAGCCGCAGAAGCACTAAAAGAAAGAGGAGCTAGAAAAGTTTTTGCTTATGCTACTCATCCTATCTTTTCAGGGAATGCCAAAAAAAACTTAAGAAATTCCGTTATTGATGAAGTAATAGTTTGTGATACAATTCCTTTATCTAGTTCAATAAAATCTCTTCCAAACATACGCACCCTAACATTATCAGGGATGTTAGCTGAAGCTATTAGAAGAATTAGTAATGAAGAATCTATTTCTGCTATGTTTGAACATTAAATTTATACTATTTTAAATGTTTATACACTGATATTTAAAATTTTCATAACTTCAGATACTGTTACAAATGATCCAAAAACTAATATTAAATCTTCTTTAGATGCTGAAAAATATGCTTTTTCCCAGGACTCTTGAACACTATTAAAAATAGTATAATCTTCTTGCATTGATAAAACACTATTTATATAAGTTGTATATACTTCTTTATTTTGATTTAACAAAGAAAAATTCCATTTTTTAATTATTCCTAGAAAATTTGAAATAATTCCGATAAAATCTTTTTTTTCTAAAATTCCGATTACAGCATGTATTTTTGAATATTTTTTAGAAATTTTTTTTATTTTTTTAGCTAAATATAAGGAAGCATGCGAATTATGCGCGACATCCAAAATCACACAAGGTTTTTTTTGTACTATAGAAAAACGACCTGGAATGTTAATAGGAAATAATTTTGTTTTTAAAAAATCAATATTAATATCTAAATTAGATTCTGATAATGCTGAAAAAGCCATTGAAATATTTATTAATGAAATATTTGAATACTCTAAATCATAAAACTTCCATTTTTTGCTTATAAAATTCCAATTCTTTTCTTTTTTTTGATAAAACCATTCAGAATTAACTTTCTTTAATAAAGTATTTCTTTTTTTTGCAAGTAAATTAATACTATTTGGAATATCTTTTTCTTCTCCTATTATCGCTATTTTATTTTTTTTAAATATTCCTGCTTTTTCGTAAGCTATTTTAAAACGAGTATTTCCTAAAATTTCTTTATGATCAAAACCAATATTAGTAATAATACTTATATCATTAGGCATAATATTAGTAGCATCTAATCTTCCCCCTAATCCTGCTTCAAGAATAATAATATCTACCTTAAAATATTTAAATAAAAACAAAGCAGATAATGTTATAAAATCAAAATAACTAATTTTTAGATTTTTTCTAACTGCTTCAATTTTTTTAAAAGCTAGAATATGAAATTTTTCATTTAAAAAATTTCCGTTAATACGAATACGTTCTAAGTGACTAACTAAATGAGGGGAAGTATATAAACCTACTTTATAATTAGAATTTAACAAAATTTTTTCTAAAATATAACAAACGCTTCCTTTTCCATTTGTACCTGCAACAACAAAAATAAAAGTAAAACAATGTAATAAACCTAACTTTTTAGCTATGTTTATTACATTCTTTATATCAAAAAAATTTTTTCTTTTAAAAAATTTAAGATATTTTATCCATTCAAAAAAAGATAATTTTTTTTTATATATTATTTTTTTTAACATATTTTATATTTTTTTAAAATTTTATATTGAAAAAATATTGATTAAAAAATTTGGATTAATTCCAAAAAATAAAATTATAATAGTAGAAATCACTATCAAAATTCCAGAAAAAGTAAATGCCCAATTATTAGAAATTTTATTTTCCTTTAATAAAATATTTTTATTAAAAATATTTTTTCTAGAAAAAATATTTACTAAAATACGTAAATAGTAGTACATTCCTAATGTACTTGCTAAAAGCAAGCTAAATCCTAAAAACCATAATTTTTGTTGTATTATCAGAAAAAATAAATAAAACTTACTAAAAAATCCTATCGTAAGAGGAATTCCAGCAAGAGAAAAAATTGAAGTTGTTATTAATATAGCAAGAATTCGATTTCTCCAAAATAAACCTTTATAAAAAAAATCATCATCATGATAATGATTCTTATCATTTGCTGAAATAATATTTAAAACTCCTAAAAAAACTATACTAGAAAATATATAATTAATGATGTTCACTCCAAAAGCTATTAGAGCGTGTTTACTACTAAGTACGGTAATAACAGAAATTAATAAAGAACCAAAATATGCTATAGAAGAATATGCTATTAATTTTCTAATATTTTTTTCAAATAATGCCATTATGCTTCCTAATACAATTGAAAAAAATGAAAACATTTTTATTATTAGTAATAAGTCATAAAAAATTTTTTTAGGGAAAAATATAGCAAAATTTATTAAAATAATAAATAGTACTATTTTACTGATAGTAGAAAAAAATAGTAATGAAGGAAAAGAAACTCCTTTATAAATATTTGGGCTCCATAAATGAAATGGAAAAATAGCTGTTTTAATACCAAATCCAGTTAATATAAAACACCAAGAAAATAATATAATTTTGTTATTATTATAAAAATTAAAAATAGATAATTCATTAAAATGAAAAAAATTTAAATGTCCAGAAATACAATAAATTAATGCCATTCCAAATAAAAGAAAACATGAAGATAATGTAGATAAAACTAAATATTTTAAAGCACTTTCAATTGATGTCTTTTCGTTTATAAAATAACCAGATAACGCTAACATCGGTAACGACATTAATTCTATACCTACAAACATGGATATCATATGATTAGAAATAATTGCAAACATAGAACCTATAACAGATAAATTTATTAACAAATAAAAATTTTCTGGATTTTGAACACACTGTTTTTTATGATCTGAAAAAAATATAGAAGAACATAATCCTACTAATAAAAAAATACTAAAATATATAATAGAAAAAAAATTAATAGAAAATATTGTTCCTATATTTATAAAAACATCTTTATTCATTAAAAATAAAGATAAAAAAGATAATACATACCCTAATATATTTACATTTTTTATCAAAATTAAATCTTTTTTTAATGAAATAAAAAGAAACAAAATACTACTATTTAACATTAAAATTAATAATGGCAATAATCCAATAAATTGTTTAGAAACTATCATAATCAAAAATTATACCTTTTAGATAAAAAAATTTAAAAAAAATTCTAAATAAATGATTTTGTTAAATATAAAGTATCAATAATAATTTTCGAATTTAATCCTACAAAAAATAAAGAAATTAAAATAATTAACATTACTAAAATATCAATAATAGAAATTGAAATATTTTTCGATATATTATTGTAATTACCATAGCAAACATTTTGCATCATTTTTAGTGTATATGATATAGAACATATTAAGCCAATAATTAAAATTCCAAAAAATATTGGATTTCTATTAAATACACCAATTAATATCATAAGTTCTCCAATAAAAGAACCGGTTCCTGGTAAGCCTATAGTGGATAAACAGAAAAATAAAAAGAATCCTGGTAACCAACCAACTTTTTCTAACAAACCATTTATTTTATATATATTTCTAGTATAAAAATGTTTTTTTATTAAACCAGATACAATGAATAAAGCAGAAGTAGAAAGTGCATGAGAAATTATATATAAAATAGCTCCTTGATAAGAAATTTTATTATAAGTGTAAATTGCTACTAAAATTATTCCTACATGCGATATAGATCCATATGAAATTAAATTTTTCAAATCTTTTTGTGAAAAAGCAAGAAATGCTCCATAAAAAAAATTCATAATTCCTAAAAAAATAAAAAAGTTAGAAACATTATGTGATGAATTAGGAAAAAATGGAATTACAAATCTTAAAATTCCATAAATTCCTGTTTTTAGTAAAAATCCAATTATATCAATAGATCCTATCATAGGAAGATATCGATGAACGTTAGGCAACCATCCCTGAAAAGGTACTATTGGAATTTTTATGGCAAATCCAATAAAAAATCCAATCATTAAAATATATTCTAAAACAGAAAAGTCTGCATTTTCATTATAAAGTTTAATTAATAAATTGTAATCAAACGTCCAAATATTAAATTTTAAATAATATAAAATAGATAATCCAATAATAACTAATAACATTATAAAACTTGATAATTGAGAATACATAAAAAAAGTATTGGCAGCAGAAATTCTGTTATTTTTTTCATGATCTTTACTATCAAAAAATATAATTAATAAATAAATTGGAATTAATATAACTTCCCAAAAACAAAAAAATAAAAATAAATCGATCGATAAAAAAATACCTAATGTTGCTGAAAAAATATGTAATAATGAAAGAAAAAATATTCCTTGATAACGCTGTTTGTATAAATTCCATGAACACAATACTGATATTATACTTAATATCGAACTTAATATAACCATTAATAATGAAAAACCATCTATAGCTAAATGAAAAAATATTCCAAATCTAGGGATCCAAGGATATATAAATTCAACTATCCAATGAGAATAAGAAGTTTGATAATAAAAGTTATGTATATTACTCGTCCATATATATAAAGATATAATCAATACAATACTTACTGTTATTAAAGCAACCCAACGGGGAAACTTAATACTATAATATTCCGATGTCCAACTTAAAAACCCTCCTAATAAGGGAATTATAATTAATAAAAAAAGTAACATTGGTATTATAATCCTATTTGATAAAAATATTATTTAACAAGTTAGTTTTTTAAAATGTTTATATTTAATAAAAATTTATTATTATATTTTTTTATATTATTAAAAATAAAAATATCATTAATAATCCTATTATTATAGATGATATATATCGATGTAAATAAGTATCTGAGTTTAAAAACAATATTTTATTTATATTTACAATTAGCACTTTAAATAAACTAATACATTTTTTTAATGGATCCAATGAAATCAATTTAACAATAAATAAATACGGACTTATAATAAAAAAATTATATATATAATCAAAATTTAAAAATTTGAATATTGAATAGTAATATTTACAATTACAAATATTTTTGAACAAATAGGAAAAAAAATTTTTCTTTAAATAATATTTATAATATGACGTACACAGACCAAAAAATATAAGTAGACTGCTTAATAATTCTAGTAAAATTTTTTTCTTTCCTAAAAAATTTATTTCTATAAATAGTTTTGATAAAGGAATGAATAATACATGTCCTATATATGTAGAAAATATTGCTAATATGATTAAAGGTATTATTTTAAAAAAATTAAAAGAAAATCTCATACTAACATTTTTTTTATTAAAAAAAAGTATAAAAATTAACCTGGAAATATAAATTGATGTTAAAAATACACCTACTATACTAGATATAAAAAATATGTAAGATCCATTATAAAATAAATATAAAATAATTAACTCTTTACTATAAAATCCAGATGTAATGATAGGAAAAGATAATAAAGACAATCCACCTATAATAAAACTCCAATAAGTAATTGGTAAAGTTTTTCGAAATCCAGGAATCTTAAATATATTTTGTTCATTTTTTGAAGCTATGGTTAAAGATCCTGCAGAAAGAAATAATAAAGCTTTAAAAATCGAATGTGTAATTAAATGAATGATAACAGCATTCCAAGCATTTATACTTATAGCTACAAACATATATCCCAATTGACTTATTGTTGAATAAGCTAATATTTTTTTTATATCAGTTTGATAAATTGCTAATACGCTTCCTAATAATAAAGTTATAGATCCTATAATCCCTGAAAGATACGATATTTTTGGAGTCAAAAAGAACAAATGATGCATTCTTAATATTAAATATACTCCTGCTGTTACCATTGTAGCTGCATGTATTAATGCCGATACCGGAGCAGGACCTTTCATTGCATCTGGCAACCAAGTATGTAGTGGAATTTGAGCTGATTTTCCAATCGATCCTAATAAAAAAAATAAAGCAATTAATTCTAATGAATATTGAGAATATAAATTACATTTTAATAAATAATTAATTTTTTGAAATTCAAATGTTCCGAATTGATAATAAACCATAACTATAGCTAATAATAGAAAAATATCTCCAAATCTAGTAGTAATAAATGATTTCATTGCTGATTGGATATTTTTAACATCATTAAAGTAGTATCCTATAAGAAAATAAGAACAAATTCCAACTAGTTCCCATCCCATATACATAAAAATTAAATTTCCTGATAATACTAATATACACATACTAAAAATAAATAAATTAGTATAAGAAAAAAAACGAGAATTATTTTTCTCAAAACTCATATACCAAATACTAAATATATGTATAAGAAAACCTACACCCAGAACCATAATTAACATTGTTAAGGATAATTTATCTACAATTAAATTTAAACTAACATCAAAATTTTCTAAAGAAATAATTCTCCATAAATGTTTAACTTCTTCTATTTTTTTTCCAAGAAAAAAAATACAACTTATATATATAGTAATTAAAAATGAAAACCCAATCGATCCACTCCCTATTAAAGAAGAATAAGTATCTAAAAATTTTTTAGGGAAAAATGTCAATAAAAAAAATCCTATCAAAGGAATCAAAAATATAGAACATATAATGCTTATACTCATTGATTTATCTCACTTAATCTATCAGTATCTAATTCTTTAGAATATTTATATAAACGTAATAATAAAGCTAAACCAATACTAACTTCTGAAGCAGCAATAGTAATCAAAAAAATATACATAATTTGTCCTTCTACTTGATGCCAATAGCTACTTGCAACAATAAAAGCTATTGTAATAGCATTTATTATTATTTCTAAAGAAATTAATATAAATAAAAAATTCCGGCGAAAAACAAGAGAACAAATTCCTAAAAAAAATAAAAGAAAAGAAAGCATTAAACCATGTGCAATAGGAATCATAAATAATCCTTTTTTATTAACTTAAATATTTTTTAATTTAAAATTTTTTATATCCTTTTGATCGATAATGATCTTTTCCGAAATGAAAAATAGTCAGTAAAACTGCTAATAAAAGAAAAGAAATTAATTCTATTATTATTCCATATAAATTGTATAGTTTAATTCCAGTAATTCTTGTACTGATTACTTCAAAATATATTTTTTTTTCAAAAAATATATCATTTAAGTCAAATATTATTTTTAATAATGAAAAAAATAAAAAAAATAAACCTATTAATTCTACTATATTTCTTTTTTTTCTAATATTTAAAATGCTTTTATGATTTAACATCATAATTACAAAAATAAAAAGAACCATAATAGCACCTGCATAAATAATAATTTCTAATGCAGCTGAAAAATAAGCACCCAAAGAAAAAAAAACTCCTGCGATAGATAAAATAGAAATAATTAAATAAAATAAAGCATACATTGCATTTTTTTGAAAAATTAATAATAAAGTTGCAATAATTGTAATAATTCCAAAAAAATAAAAAATTATTAGTTCCATTGAATATATTCTCTATGAATGATATTAAGGTAGTAAAGTAGTTCTATTAATTGGTTTGGATTCATTCTTAAGTTCTCCTTTTTTTTTCCCTTTAATAGCTACACCTGTATGATTATAGAAATCATAGTCTGAATATTTTCCCGGTCCAGATATTAACAAGTCCTCTTTTTCATAAATTAAATTATGACGTTTAAATTCTCCTAATTCAAAATCAGGAGTTAACTGAATTGCTGCAGTTGGACAAGCTTCTTCACATAATCCACAAAAAATACATCTAGAAAAATTAATTCTAAAAAATTTTGCATACCAACGTTTATTTTTTTTATTAGTTTTTTTTTGTAAAGAAATACAATCTACAGGGCAAACAGCAGAACATAAGTTGCATGCTACACACCTTTCTTCACCTTTTTTTGTTTTTGTAAGAACTATTTTTCCTCTGTAACGAAAAGATAAATTAACTTTTTCTTCAGGATATAATTTAGTTTCTCGTTTGGAAAAGATGTTTTTAAAAACTATCCAAATGCTTCGAATCTGGCTGTAAATATTTTTTATACTTTTTTTCATAATTATATTAAACCTTACTTTTTTAATAATTTATTAACATATTAACCATATAGCCGTAAAAAATGTATTCAACAAAGAAATTGGAAAGCAATATTTCCAACTAAAATAAATTATTTGATTATATTTAGGGCGAGGCAAGGAAGCACGTATTAAAATAAAAACAAAAATTAAAATTATCATTTTAATTAAAAACCATATTACGGAAGAAAAAAAAGGACCGTAAAATCCTCCTAAAAACATAATAGTCATCAAAGCAGATAAAATTATTACTGAAACATATTCTCCTATAAAAAATAGTCCGAATTTCATTCCTGAATATTCAATATGATAACCATCAGCTAATTCTTGTTCAGATTCAGGTTGATCTAAAGGATGTCTATGAGAAATTCCTAAACTAGATATAAAAAAAGTTATAAAAGAAAAAAACTGAGGAACAATATTCCATAAATGTTTTTGACTATTTAAAATATCAAACATATTAAAGGATTCTGCACGGATAACAACACCCATTAAAGATAATCCTAAAAAAATTTCGTAGCTTAAAGTTTGTGCTGAAGCTCGTAAAGCACCTAATAAAGCATATTTATTATTGCTTGACCATCCGGCAAGCAATATAGCATAAATTGATAAACTAGCCATCATTAAAAAAAATAAGATACCTATATTAAGATTGACAACTAATAATTTTTCGCTAATAGGAATAATAGGTGCAACCAATAATAATGAAGAAAATGAAATAATAGGAGCTAATATAAATGTTATTTTTTTGCTAAAAGGAGGAATCCAATCTTCTTTAAAAAAAATTTTAATCATATCCGCTACTAACTGAAGCGATCCTTGCCATCCTACCCTATTTGGACCATAACGATTTTGAAACAACCCTAATAATCTTCTTTCAATTACACTCAATGTAGCAGCAAATAAAATTGTTATTAACAATAAAATTATAGTTTTAAGCATGAAAAAATTCCTATTTACTTATCTAATTAAATATACATTATTTTTCTATTTTTAAATTTTTAATATTTTTTCCAGAAAGAAAAAGAGGAACTTTAGGAAAACCTATAGGTAAACCAAGTATTTTTTTATCTAAAAAAATAGAAAATTTTACCTTAAAAGTAAATTTTTCCTTTAAATAAAAAAACGTAACAATGCTATTTTCTTTTAAATTTAGAGCTATTGCTTCTGATTTGTTTATTTTAATATAAATAGGATCTATTAATTTTAATATAGTTGGATTTTTTTGAGTTACTTCTTCACTTCCATATAATAAATAATACGGTGATATTTTCCAACTTTCATCTATGTTTTTAACAATCTGATCATTTTTAAAAAAAGGAATTTTATTATAAATATTTTTTGAAAATAAATGAGCATCAAAAGAAATCTTATTTTTTTCCTCAATTTTAACTTTATTCCATGCTTGAACGGAATTCCAACCTGGAAGCCAAATAAACGGAATATGTGATATATCTCGATTAAAAGGTTGATTTCCTTCCATAGAAAATGAAAACATCGTATCTTTATCTTCAGGTTGTTGACGTTCATGAATATTTTTATCTGAAAAAATAGCTGTTCTGCCACTGTATCTATGAGGAGAACGTGCTATTTTTTGCCCAAAAACCCGAAAATCTGATTTGGGAGAAATCAAAGTAATTTTTTTAAATTCTGGGATTTTATTGCTACAATCATGTACAATGTCATCGAATACAAAATTTTCATCTTTTTTATTTAAAAATATATTTTTAAATAAAGTTAACCATCTCCAACTTTCTAGTATAAAAAAATTTTTTTTATAATAGTTAGGATCATAAACTTTAAAAAACCTTTGAGCACGACTTTCATAATTAACAATTGTACCAGAACTTTCAAAAAAATTTGTGCATGGTATAATTACCGTGCTTTTCTTAATGGTAGAAGTAGAAATATGATCTATTGTTATAATATTTTTTACAAACTTTAACACTTTATTAATTTTTGATTTTAAGATATGTCGATATAAGTCATTTTCTAGAATTATCAAAGAACTATCTTTTTTAGTCATAGCTTTTTTTAAAGCTGTATCAATTGACATTCCTCCTAAACATGCTATTCCTAGGCTATTGGCATTTGGAGTTACAAATATTAAATTTACATTTTTACTATGTTTTATTAATGCCTGGGTAATATTAGAAGCTGATTTAATAAGTTCTAGACTTCCAGAATGAGAACCTGAAATGATTAATGGATTTTTTGCATCTAGTAAAACTTTAGCAATTAAAGATACTTTTTCTGCATAAAAATAATCTGTTTTTTTTTCAGAAAAAGATAAATTCTTTATTTTTTCAGCTAATAAAAAACAAAATTCCGATTGTTTTTCACAAGAAGCATAATAATTCCATGAAGAAATATCATCTAACTTTGTTGTATCTATACTTGTTATAAATAATTTATTTCTTTTTTTTTGAGAAGCATTTAAAATTGATTTACTATTCCACAATGGAATATCTAATTTTTTTGCTATTTTTTCATGTCTTTTTTTAACTGCTTGTCTTACTGCTAATGCCATTCTAGGAGCAACCTGAGTTAAATCTTCACCAATTATTAAAATAACATCACAATTTTCTATTTCTGATAAAGAAGGAACGGAAAAATTTCTATTTTTTACTAAATCAAAAATAAAATTTAATAAAATTTTTTCATTTTTAGATACTCCTATAGAGAAGTTTTCTTTTCCTACCAATTCTTGTAATGTAAAATTACTTTCCACACTAGCTCTTGATGAACCTATGCCAATAATTTGACTAGAATTATTAAAAATATTTTTTATTTTTTTTAAAATATTTTCTTTATTTAAATTAATAAATTTTTCTTGAATTTTTTCTTGTGAATATTTAGGCCTATTTTCTAAATTAGAATATCCAAATCCAAAACGACCTAAATCACATATTAAATGATGATTTATTTCTTTATTGTATCTATTATCTATTTTTCTTATTTTTCCTAAACGTTCTCCTATTACAGTATTACATCCAACACTACAATATTGGCAAACACTAGGTGCATATTGCATATCCCATTTTCTACTATAATTATGAGAATATATTTTATCAGTAAAAACTCCTGTAGGGCAAATTTCTACTAAATTTCCAGAATGTTCATCGTTAAGCATACCTTCCTTTAAACGTCCAAAATAAATATTATCTGCACTTCCAAAAACTCCTAAATCAGTTCCATCTAAATAATCTTGATAGTATCTAACACAACGATAACATTTGATACATCTATTCATCTCATGTTGTATAAAAGGTCCTAAATATTGATTTAAATGTGTTTTTTTTTCATATCTATATCGACGTATATTATGCTTTGTCATAACTGTCATATCTTGCAAATGACAACTTCCCGCTTCCTCACAAATAGGACAATCATGAGGATGATTAATCATTAAAAATTCAATTATTTGTTTTCTAAATTTTTTTACTTCACCATCTTTTACTGAAATAATTGTTTTTTTACTTAATGGAGTCATACAAGCCATCACAACTTTGCCCGACTTATCGCTATCGCTACTGTATTGTTTAATTGCACATTGTCTACATGCTCCTATGCTACCTAACATAGGATGCCAGCAAAAATAAGGTATATCTACTCCTACTGATAAACAAGCTTCTAAAATATTAGTAGATTTCTTTATAAAGTATTGCACATTATCTATACGAAGTTTAAACATAAGTATTTCCGAATTGCCTAATACATTGAATATTTTACTATTATATATTAAAATATGAGTTCTTTGATTTGTAATAATAAAAGAAATAAAATTTTAAATTTTTTAACTTATATCTATTGTTTACAACTGTTTTAAAAAATTTAATTATATTAGTCTAATACCGTTCTCAAACTCTATTCGAAAATATTTAATAGCACTTACTAAAGGTTCCATTGCTCCTGGTGCATGTGCACAAAAAGTCTTTCCAAATTCTAAATTTTTACTTAATTCTTCTAATAATTCAACATCCCCTTTTTTACCTTTTTTTTGTATTAATGATTTTAAAATTTTTACTATCCATGGCAAGCCTTCTCTGCAAGGTGTACACCATCCACAAGACTCTCTGGAAAAAAATTTTTCAATATTATACACTAGTGAAACTATATTCACAGAATTGTCTACTGCCATAGCAACTGCAGTACCTAATCTACTACCTAGTTTGCTAATATTTTCAAAATCCATAGGAACATCAATATGTTCTGAAGTTAAAAAATCAGTTCCTGCTCCTCCTGGTTGCCATGCTTTTAATGAAAAACCTGCTTTCATTCCATGTGCATAATCTTCTAATATTTCTCTAGCTGTAGTTCCAAATGGAAGTTCCCAAACTCCTGGAGTATTAACATTCCCTGAAAATCCCATCATTTTTGTTCCAGTATCTTTACTTTTTGATAATTTTTTGTACCAAAGAAAACCGTTTAATATGATAGCAGGTACATTCGATAATGTTTCTACATTATTAACGCAAGTTGGTTTTCCCCATAAACCGATTTCAACAGGAAAGGGTGGTTTAGATCTTGGATTAGCTCTTTTTCCTTCTAAAGAATTTAATAATGCAGTTTCCTCTCCACAAATATAACGACCAGCACCGGTGTGTATATAAATATCTAAACTAAAACTTGTTTTTAAAATATTTTTTCCTAAATAACCCATTTGATAAGCTTCAAAAATAGACTTTTTTAAGTTTATAAATGCTTGAATGTATTCTCCTCTTAAAAAAATGTAAGCACAACTAACCTGCAATGCGAAAGCAGCTATTATCATTCCTTCTATTAACTGATGTGGAATTTTTTCCATCAATAAACGATCTTTAAATGTTCCTGGTTCCATTTCATCTGCATTGCAAACTAAATATTTTGTTTTTGAAACTTTAGATGTTGCAACTATATTCCATTTTATTCCTGTACTAAATCCTGCACCCCCCCTTCCTTTTAATTCAGATTTTTTAATTTCATCTATTATTTTTTTTGGACACATTTCAATTAGACTCTTTTTTAACGCCGAATATCCATTTTTTAATTTATATTCATCAATCCAAATAGGATTATTATTTTTATTTAATCTCCATGTTAAAGGATGACTTTCTGCTTTTAGCAATTTATTATTCATGAATAAGATTCCAATATAGAAAGAATATTTTTATCAGATATATTAAAATATGTATCATCATTAATCATCATACTTGGTGCTTTATCACAACATCCTAAACAACACACTGGTAATAATGTAAATCTATTATCTGATGTTGTTTCTCCTGATTTAATTTTTAAATACTTTTCTAAAACCGTTAATATCTTTTTATATCCAACAACATAACATACGACACTATCACAATAACGAATAATATTTCTTCCTACCGGTTCTAGATAAATTTGACTATAAAAAGTAGCTACCTCTTCTATATGCACGGCAGGAACATTTAAAATTTCTGAAATTGCATAAATAACATTTTTAGAAATCCACTTTCTTTTTTTTTGCACTATTTTTAATGCTTCTATTATTGCTGCATGAGGATACTTATAATGTTTTTTTTCCTCTTTAATTTTTTCCTGTTCTTCTACTGTTAATTCAAAATTAATATATTGTTTTTTCATTTTTTAACGATCCACGTCTGACATAACAAAATCAATGCTTCCTAAATATGTAATCAGGTCTGATAGTAAACTTCCTCTAATAACGGAAGGTATCTGTTGTAAATGTGCAAAACTAGGTGTTCTAATTCGTGTTCGATAACTCATCGTACTTCCATCACTAATTAAATAATAACTATTTATTCCTTTAGTTGCTTCTATCATTTGGAAACTTTCATTAGGTGGCATAATTGGTCCCCATGACATTTGTAAAAAATGTGTAATCATCGATTCAATATCTTCAAGAGTATTTTTTTTAATAGGTGGGGTGGTTAAAGGATGATCAGCTTTAAAAGGACCAGATGGCATATTATTTAAACATTGTTTTAATATACGCAAACTTTGGAAAATTTCTTCCATTTTTAACATTACTCTAGAGTAGCAATCACTCGTTCCATTTCCTATTGGTATTTCAAAATCAAAATCTGAATAACCTGAATAAGGTCTTTTTTTTCGAACATCAAAATCTACTCCTGTAGCTCGTAATCCTGCTCCAGTTACCCCCCAATTTAATGCTTGTTTTTTACTATAAGAAGCAACTCCCTTTGAACGATTTATTAAAATTGAATTTTTTAGTGCTATATCGGAATAAAACTTTAATCTTATTGGCAACCAAATAAGAAATTTTTTCAGTAATTTTTCCCATCCTTTTGGAAGATCAGAAGCAACTCCTCCTATTCTAAACCAAGCTGGGTGCATTCTAGCACCTGTAATTTCTTCGATAATATCATAAATTTTTTGTCTATCGGTAAAAGCTAAAAAAACAGGTGTCATAGACCCGACATCTTGAATAAAAGTAGAAATATATAATAAATGACTATTTATTCTAAATAATTCAGATAACATGACTCGAATAAATTTTACTCTATTTGGAACTCGAATATCAGCTAATTTTTCTACTGCTAAAATATAAGGCATTTCATTAACACAACCTCCTAAATATTCAATTCTGTCTGTATAAGGTATATAGTTATGCCATGTTTGACGTTCAGCCATTTTTTCTGCCCCACGATGGTGGTACCCTATATCCGGTACACAATCAATAATTTCTTCCCCATCTAACTGTAAAACTATTCGAAAAGCTCCATGAGAAGATGGATGATTTGGACCAAGATTTAAAAACATAAAATCTGAACGACTATTTTTTCTTTTCATTCCCCAAAGTTCTGGAGAAAAACATAGTGCTTTCGATTCTTTCTCTTCTTTTTCTTCAGTTAAACAATAATCTTTAAATTCTGTGGCTCTTGCAGGATAATCTTTTCTTAAAGGATGACCTTTCCAAGTAACTGGCATAAGTATTCTTGTTAAATTAGGATGATTTTCAAAATTAATTCCAAACATTTCCCATGTTTCTCGTTCGTACCAATTAGCATTAATAAACAATTTAGTTAATGAAGGAACTGATAATTTTTTCTGAGTTAAAGGAACTTTTATTAAAAGATCTACATTTTTTTCAAATGAAATAAAATGATAAAATACTGAAAAATCCATAATAGGAATATTTTTTCTATTTTTTCGTAATCGTTCATCTATTCCATGTAAGTCTAATAATGTTATATATGGATCTAATAAAGTAGAAAGATAAGAAGCTATACTCAATAAATCTTTTAATTCTATCCATAATACTGGAAAATCAATCAAAGTTAATTGAGGTATAAAAATATCAGGACTAAAATTTTTATATAATTTTTCTATAATTAAATTATCATAATTTTTTTTATTTTTAAATTTCATAATAGAATTACCAACCATTGCATTTCCTATGAAAAACTTGTTATTTTTAATATGAATTTACTTTTAAATGTACTTTTTCTATTTTTAAGTTAAAGTAAATAAAATTATTTCTTTTACTATATTTATATTTTTTTCTTATAATTTTCATTATTTTTATATATTTTCCCATCCCCAATTATCCAGGATAAAGGACGACGTTCTTTATCAATGCATTTTTGTAATAACATTAATGCCTGTAAATATGCTTCTGGACGGGGAGGGCATCCCGGAATATATACATCTACTGGTAAAAACTTATCTACTCCCTGAACTACTGAATAAATGTCGTACATTCCTCCTGAATTGGCACATGCTCCCATAGAAATGACCCATTTAGGCTCTAGCATTTGATCATATAACCTTTTAATAACAGGCACCATTTTAATAAAAGGAGTTCCTGCTATAACTATAAAATCTGCTTGACGAGGTGATGCTCTTAATACTTCCGATCCAAATCTAGCTACATCATGCACTGATGTAAATGCAGTAACCATTTCTACATAGCAACAAGAAAGTCCGAAATTATAAGGCCAAAGAGAATTTTTCCTTCCCCAATTAACTAATTTTTGAACCACTGTTTTTAACTTTCCTAAAAAAACATTTTTATTAATATATTCTTTATCTTTAAGAGAATTTTGTTTTTTTTCTTTCAATAGATTTTTTGTATTTAAATCTATTGCTTTTGTTAAAGTATATTTCATAAAAATACCTCTCAATTTTTTAATTAAATACATTTAAATTATTTAAAAAAACAAGTATTACTAAAATAATAAATAAAACTATTTGTCATAAAAAATATTCATGTTCTATCTAATATTTTCATTTTTATTACATAAAATAAAGAAAATAAAAGCATTAAAATAAATGAAGATATTTCTAATAATCCGAAAATTCCTATCTTAATTGCATTAACCGACCATATATATATATATAATGCCTCTATATCGAATATTACAAAAATAATTCCTATTAAATAAAATTTAACTGAAAATTTCATTGATGTGCTACCAACAGAATCAATACCGGACTCAAAAGGAAGATTTTTATTTTTACAAGATTTCCTTTCTCCTAAAATAAAACTAAGAGATAAAATAAAAAAACAAATAAAAAAAACTAAAAAAACAAAAATAAAAAATAAAAATGAATCGGAAAAAAATATTGAATTAGACATTTTAACATTAATAAAAATTAAATTTATATTTAGAGAATAATAACACCAATTTTAAAAAATCATTGATTTTAAAAAATAAAATATTTCCACTAAAAATAAAAAATATTTATATTTTTTAAAATTTTTTTTTACTTTTATTCAGCTAAAATTTCAAAAAATTCTTAATTTTTTTAAAACTAATTACTTTTTTAAGATTTTTTTAGAAAAAATAAGATAATATTTTATTAGTTTACCCTTGATCAGATCTAAATAGACCCCATGTAGTTACTATTAAACAATATAAATATTCTATTTTTAGAAAAACCGTATTAAAATTTAATATTTTTACAAAAAAAAATTAATTAGTTAAGTTATTATTTTTACTATCTATGCGACAATTTCATGTTATTCTTTTACAAATAAACTAAATTTAGGAGTAATTTAAATGAGTAAAATTATAGGAATAGATTTAGGAACAACTAATTCCTGTGTTGCCATCATGGATGGAAAACAAACAAGAGTACTAGAAAATTCTGAAGGAGATCGAACCACTCCTTCTGTAATAGCATATACCAAAGAAGGAGAGGTGTTAGTTGGTCAACCAGCTAAAAGACAAGCTATTACTAATCCCGAAAACACATTATTTGCAATAAAAAGATTAATTGGAAGAAAATTTAAAGATAATGAAGTACAAAAAGACATTGAAATTATGCCTTACAAAATTATACAATCAAATAATGGTGATGCATGGTTAGATGTTAAAAACAAAAAAATGGCTCCGCCTCAAATATCTGCTGAAGTCTTAAAAAAAATGAAAAAAACAGCAGAAGATTATTTAGGTGAAAAAATAACTCAAGCAGTTATTACTGTACCAGCATATTTTAATGATGCTCAAAGACAAGCAACTAAAGATGCAGGAAAAATTGCTGGATTAGAAGTCAAACGAATTATTAATGAGCCAACTGCTGCCGCATTAGCTTATGGTTTAGATAAAGGAAAAGGAAATAGAACCATTGCTGTTTATGATTTAGGGGGAGGAACATTTGACATTTCTATAATTGAAATAGATGACGTTGATAAAGAAAAAACTTTTGAAGTTTTAGCAACAAATGGGGACACTCATTTAGGTGGGGAAGATTTTGATAATCGTCTTATTAATTATTTAGTCGATATCTTTAAAAAAGAACAGGGAATAGATTTACGAAATGATTCACTAGCTATGCAAAGATTGAAAGAAACAGCTGAAAAGGCAAAAATAGAATTATCTTCCGCTCAACAAACAGAAGTCAATCTTCCTTATATTACTGCTGATTCTACTGGTCCAAAACATTTAAATATAAAAGTAACTCGTTCTAAATTAGAATCCTTAGTAGAAGATTTAGTAATAAGATCAATAAAACCATTAAAAATGGCATTAAAAGATGCTAATTTAACAGCTGAAAAAATTAATGATGTTATTTTAGTTGGTGGACAAACTAGAATGCCCATGGTTCAAAAAAAAGTAGCTGAATTTTTCGGAAAAGAACCAAGAAAAGATGTTAATCCAGATGAAGCTGTTGCAGTAGGCGCGGCTGTACAAGGAGGAGTTCTTTCAGGAGATGTAAAAGATGTCTTATTATTAGATGTTACACCATTATCCCTAGGAATAGAAACAATGGGTGGAGTAATGACATCATTAATAAATAAAAATACAACTATTCCAACAAAACATAGTCAGGTTTTTTCTACCGCAGAAGATAATCAATCTGCAGTAACAATTCATATTTTACAAGGTGAAAGAAAACAAGCTTCAGCAAATAAATCTTTAGGACAATTTAATCTAGATGGAATTGAAGCAGCTCCTAGAGGTATTCCTCAAATTGAAGTTACTTTTGATATTGATGCTGATGGAATATTACATGTCTCTGCAAAAGATAAAAAAACAGGAAAAGAACAGAAAATTACTATAAAAGCATCTTCCGGATTAAATGAAAATGAAATTAAAAAAATGATTTCTGATGCTGAAGCTAATGCAGAAGCAGATCAAAAATTTGAAAGTTTAATCCAAACAAGAAACCAAGGAGATCAAATCTCTCATAGTACTAAAAAGAAACTTGAAGAATGTAAAGATAAAATAGATTTAAAAGAAAAACAAACTATTCAGTCAGCAATTGATGATTTAGATCTTTCTTTAAAAGGAGAAGATAAAAGCAATATTGAAAGTAAAATTCAAAATCTACTAAAAATATCAGCTAATTTATCTAAATATAATTCAGAAGAAGCTAATTCAAATAAGCAAGAAGAAAACACTACGTCTAAAAAAGAAAAAGAACCCGATATTGTCGACGCAGAATTTGAAGAAGTAAAAGATCCTAAAAAATAATGTTTTTTTAAACATATCAACTAAATCATAATTAAAATTAATTAATCGATACCCAGCACGGGCGAGGAAAAATTCCTACGCCCGTAAATATATATTTTAGGAGTAAAAAAAAAGCATGGGAAAAAAAGATTATTATCAAGTTTTAGGAGTATCGAAATCAGCAGAAGATCGAGATATAAAAAAAGCTTATAGACGTTTAGCTATGAAATATCATCCTGATCGAAATCAAGGCGACAAAATTGCTGAAATAAAATTTAAAGAAATAAAAGAAGCATATGAAATTCTTTCTAATCATCAAAAAAGAACTGCTTATGATCAATATGGTCATTCAGCTTTTGAACAGGGAAATTCAGGAAATAATTTTCATGGTAGTTTTAGCACAACTGCTGATTTTAGTGATATTTTTGGAGATGTTTTTGGGGATATTTTTGGAAGCAATAAAAAACAAAGAGTTTCTAAAGGTGCTGATTTAGAGTATCAAATGGAATTAACTTTAGAAGAAGCTGTTCGTGGTACAGTAAAAAAAATAAGAATACCTTCTTTGCAAAATTGTTCTTTTTGTTATGGTACAGGTTCTAAAAATGGAATTAAACCTAAAAAATGTTTAAGTTGTAACGGATATGGACAAATTCAAATGAAAAAAGGATTTTTTACAGTTCAACAAACATGTCCAACTTGCTATGGAAAAGGAACTATCATTAAAATTCCATGTAATTCCTGCAGAGGAAAAGGAAAAATAAACAAACATAAAAAACTATCAGTTAAAATTCCAGCTGGTATAGATAATAATGATCGCATTCGTCTAAATAATGAAGGACAACCTGGAGATCAAGGTGCTCCCAATGGAGATTTATATGTTGAAATAATAGTAAAAAAACATCTAATCTTTCAAAGAAAAGAAAATGATTTATATTGTGAAGTACCTATAAATTTTTCAATGGCTGCACTAGGAGGAGAGGTTGAAGTTCCTATATTAGAAGGAAAAATAAAATTAAAAATTCCTTCTGAAACGCAATCAGGAAAATTATTTAGAATGAGAGGAAAAGGTGTAAAATCTATTAGAAGTGGATATCAAGGAGATCTACTTTGTCGAGTTATAGTAGAAACGCCTATTAATTTAAATGAAAAACAAAAACATCTTTTAGATCAATTAGGAAAAAGCTTTGATAGTTGTAAAGAAAAAAAAAATAGTCCGAAATCAAAAAGATTTTTTGATGGAGTAAAAAAATTTTTTGATGATTTAACAGGATAATTATCTAATATAATAATAGTATTGTTTTCTAATTACTAAAAAAAGGAAACAATACTATTGTATTGATAATACAAAATAAATATTAAAAATAAACGTTTATTTTAAAAGTATTTTTTGACTATTACGATGAGATCTTTACTTCCATTTCAAAAAATTTTTTGATTTTATCATTCAGCCTTGATTTTAATCTTGCTGCTTTATTTTTATGTATTAGTCCTTTATTTGAGTATTTATCCACTACAGATTGCATATTTTTAAAAGATGCTTCAATATTTTCCTTTTTTTTTGAAATAAGTGCAGCATGTACTTTTTTAATAAACGTTTTAATGATAGAACGTCTACTCATATTAAAAATTCTTCTTTTTTTTGAAGAAATAGAATCTTTTTTAGAAGATTTAAGATTAGCCAATTTCAACTACTCCATATGTATATTAAAAATATATAATTTAATTGTTCAATAATTAGTATTATTTCTATTTTTTTATATTTAATTTTAAATTTAAGATTTAAATATTTTTTAAAAAAAATTATTAACAAATTTTATTAATTAGTAAAAATATTGTTTTTTCTTTTTTATTCAAATAATTTTGTTTTTTTAATTTAACAAATCAAAAATTTAAACTTAATAAATTATTTTAAAAAAAATATATTTATCGTTAAATTCATATTAATATTAGCAATATTTATTTATAATTTTTTATAAAAAATATTTTCTTTTTTAAAAGAAATGACTTTTTTAGTTAATAATAGATTATACTAAGTAAAAAAAAATTCTAAGAAAATTTTAAAAAATAATTTTTTAAAAATTATTTTTTTTTTAAAAAATATTAAATATTGCAATAAATATATTTATATTATACTTATTGAAATAAAGTAAATCTATATTTTTTATCCAAAACTATAAAAAGTTGGATAAAAATAAAATTTTTTTAAAAAAAAAGTATAAATTATTAATTATCTATACTATAAAAAATATTTTTTCTATTTCTTAGTTGTGTGAGGTTTTCTATGAGTGACTATAAATCTACTTTAAATTTACCTAAAACAAAATTTTCTATGAAAGGAAATTTATTTAAAAAAGAACCTTTAATTTTGAAAAAATGGGAAACAGATAATTTATATAATCATATTCGTTTCTCTAGAAAAGGTAAAAAAAAATTTTTTATTCAAGATGGTCCCCCTTATGCTAATGGAGATATTCATCTTGGTCATGCTCTAAATAAAATTTTAAAAGATATTATTATTAAATCTAAAATAATGTCAGGATTTGATGTTCCATTTATCCCTACTTGGGATTGTCATGGATTGCCAATTGAACATGAAATAGAAAAAAAAATTGGAAAATTAAAAAAAGATATTCCAAAAAAAAAATTTAGATCATTATGTCGAAATTATGCTTTACAACAAGTTGAGAATCAAAAAAAAGATTTTGTAAAATTAGGAATATTAGGGGAATGGAAAAATCCATTTTTAACGATGAACCCTCAATCTGAGGCAAACATTTTAAAAAAACTTTTACAATTAATAAAAAATAATCATTTATATCGCGGATTTCGACCTGTTCATTGGTGTTTTGAATGTCAATCTTCTTTATCAGAAGCTGAAATTGAACATGAAGAAAAAATTTCAAATTCAGCTATAATATTATTTAAATCCGTTAGTATACCTACTATTAACAATATCTTTCAAACTAATATTTGTACAAATTCCAATCCTATTTATATTCCTATTTGGACTACAACCATCTGGAGTTTACCATCTAATAAAGCAATTGCTGTACATCCTAATTTTAACTATCAACTTATTCAAACTAAAAATAATTTTTTAATTTTAGAAAAAGAATTAACTAACATAACAATGAAAAAAATAGGAATTTTAAATTGGAAAATTATTAGTAATACATCAGGAAAAAAATTAGAAAATTTATATTTCTTTCATCCTTTTTTAAATTTTAGCGTACCTATTATCTTATCAAAACATGTGACTGCAAACACAGGAACCGGTTCTGTACATATTGCTCCCGATCATGGACCAGAAGATTACGACGTATGCAAAAAATATAAAATTAAAATATCTAATTATATTAATGAAAATGGATTTTTTTTACCAAATATTCACGATTCATTAACTAATATACATATATTTAAAAGCATAGATATTATTTTTCAATTACTCAAAGAAAATAATTCTCTATTATTCATAGAAAAAATAAAACATAATTATCCTCACTGTTGGAGACATAAAAAAGCAGTTATTTTTCGAACTACGCCTCAATGGTTTATCGGATTAGATCAAAATAAATTAAGAAATATTGCTTTAAATTTCATAAAAAAAATAAATTGGTTCCCAGAATGGGGAAAAAAAAGAATGGAATCTATGTTGTTAAATCGTCCAGATTGGTGTATTTCCAGACAAAGAACGTGGGGAGTTCCTATACCTTTTTTTATACATAAAAAAACAAAAGAATTACATCCTGAAACTGTATTTATATTAGAAAAAATATGTAAAAAAGTAGCTAATTCAGGAATAGAAATATGGTGGGATATAAATTTAAAAGAAATAATAAAAAAAGATTCTCATCTCTATACAAAAAGCACAGATATATTAGATGTTTGGTTTGAGTCAGGATCAATGGAAATTTCTGATACATATATACATGATGCTACAAATAAAGAAGTATCAGACATATGTTTAGAAGGGTCAGATCAATATCGAGGTTGGTTTATGTCTTCTATTTTGCTATCTGGTGCTACTGCAAAAAAACATCCATTTAAAACAGTTTTAACTCATGGTTTTACTGTTGATAAAAATGGATATAAAATGTCTAAATCAATAGGAAATACGGTAAAACCCAAAGAAATTATTAAAACATTAGGAGCTGATATTTTAAGGTTATGGGTAGCTTCTACTGATATATCTGAAAATATTTCAATTTCTAATGAAATATTACGACAAACTAGTGATCACTATAGGAAAATAAGAAATACTATTCGATTTTGTATTTCTAATTTATATGATTTTGATACTAAAAAAAATCTAATATCTTCTGATATAATGTTATTATTAGACCAATGGATTATTGAAAAAACAAAATCTATTCAAAAAAAAATAATTTTTTTGTATAATACTTATAAAATACACGATGTTTTTCAAAACATATTATATTTTTGTTCAGTATATTTAAGTTCTTTTTATTTTGATATTATTAAAGATAGATTATACACTACTCAAAAAAATGGAATTTCTAGAAGAAGTGCGCAAACAAGTTTGTATTACATTTTACAAACTATCAATAGATGGATTGCGCCTATATTACCATTTACTGCAGATGAATGCTGGAATTATCTTCCAGGAAATAATGCAAAATACATATTTACAGAAAATTGGTTTGATAAATTATTTAACCTTCCTAAAGATAGTAAAATTAATAATTTTTTTTGGGAAAAAATTATAAAAATAAAGAATGAAGTTAACAAAATTTTAGAAGAATGGAGACTAAAAAAAATCATAAAAACTTCATTAGAAATTTCTGTAACTATTTACTTAGAAAAAAAAGATGTTTTTTTACTAAAAACATTAAATAATGAATTAAAATTTATATTTTTAACTTCTAAAGCAAAAGTTAAAGAATACTGTAAAGCTCCTAAAAACGCATATCAAAGCAGTAAGATAAAATCTTTAAAAATATTTCTAGAAAAAGTAAAAGGAGAAAAATGTCTTCGCTGTTGGAATTATTTTGTTTTAGACAAAAAAATAAAAAAAGAAAGTAAAATAGAAGAAATTTGTAATAGATGCAAAGAAAACATTTTCGGAGATGGAGAAAAAAGATTCTTTGTATAAAAAATAATGTTTCTCAAAACAACACTATGCTTCTTTAAAATTAAATATTTCAAAAAAATATTACAAAATACATTTTGAAATATTTAATGCAATTAAATTTAAAATTTATTAAATATCATTACATCTTTAATTAAAAATCAAAAAATACTCTATAAATTGTTTGCATATTATACAAGTTAAAAAAAATTTAAAACAATATCTTTAATATTTTTTAAATTAAATCTACATTTAAAACAATATTAAAAATTATTATTTTACTATCTAGAATATTTATGACATTAATTTTTTTATAGGTATAATAAAGCTATTAAAAAAATATTATTCTTTATTTAAAAAAAATAATTACTAATTTAGTGAAATTATATTCTTTATTAGTAGTAATATTTTTTACTTAAAAAAATTTTACAAAAAAATTATCTTTTTCTTGTAAAACTTTTTTTAAATATTAACAATTAAAAAAAGAGAAAAAATTTTGAAAAAACCTGTAAAAATTGCAATTTTTGGTGCATTAGGAAGAATGGGAAGAATAATAACTAAAGAAATTTATAAAAACTTAAATTTTAATATAACTGTTGCTATTGTAAAAAAAAATGACTCAAGAATTGGAAAAGATATAGGAAAAATTCTAGGTATTGGAAAAACTAATGTTTTAATTGATTGTAACTTAGAAAAAAAAATGGATTTTTTTGATATTTTAATTGATTTCAGCAATACATCTTCAACATTACACAATCTTTTTCTTTGTAAAAAATACAAAAAAAAAATGATTATTGGTACAACTGGATTTAATAAATTAGAAATACAAGAAATAAAAAAAAGTTCTAAAGAAATAGCAATAGTTTTTTCAGCTAACTTTAGCATAGGAATTAATTTAATTTTAAATATGCTAGAAAAAATTACAAAAACATTAATTTCTACTTCTGATATTGAAATTATAGAATATCATCATAATAAAAAAATAGACGCTCCATCCGGAACTGCTTTAATGTTAGGAAAGAAAATTACTGATACAATGAACTGGAAATTAGAAGATTATTCTATATATGAAAGAAATGGAAAAATTGGAGAAAGACCATCAAAAAAAATTGGATTTTCTACAATTAGAGGAGGAGATATTATAGGAGAACATACTATTATGTTTGCAAGTTTAGGAGAAAGAGTCGAAATAACACATAAAGCAACTAATAGAACTCTTTTTGTCAATGGAGTTATAAAAGCGTTACTATGGATCAAAAAAAAAGATATCGGATATTTTAATATGGAAGATGTACTTAAAATATAAATTTTAAAAATAAATAAATTTAGTAATTTTTAATTTTATTCGTATAAAAAATATTTTTTTTAAAAGTATTTTTAAATAATTAATTTTAATAATTGGAGTTTCATTTGAGAAAATCGGCAATATTAGTTCTAGAAGACGGAACTATATTTTATGGAAAATCTATAGGAAAAATAGGTTCTACTGTAGGGGAAATTGTATTCAATACTTCTATTACTGGTTATCAAGAAATACTTACTGATCCTTCTTATTCTCATCAGTTAATTGTTTTAACTCATCCTCATATTGGAAACGTTGGTGTTAATTTAGAAGATGAGGAATCAAAAAAAATACATGCTAAAGGATTAATCGTTAGAGAAATTTCTCTCATTTCCAGTAATTATCGAAGTCTTGGTACTTTTCCAGAGTATTTGAAAAAAAATAATATTGTAGCTATTTCTGATATAGATACAAGAAAACTAACTCGAATCATACGAACAAAAGGATCTCAAAATGCATGTATTATTTCTGGAGAAGAATATACAAATGTAAAAAAAGCAACACTTGAAATTAAAAAATTTCCAGGTTTACAAGGACTAGATTTAGTTAAAACTGTTTCTACTTGTTTTCCTTATAAAAAAGGAAAAAATTTAAATTTTTTACAAAAAAATAAAAATAATATTTTTTTAAATAAAAAAAAAACATCTTTTCATATAATTGTTTATGACTTTGGTGTAAAGAAAAGCATGCTAAAAATGTTAGTTGATAGAAATTGCTTTCTTACAATTGTACCGGCCAAAACTAGCTTTGAAGAAGCAATGCTACTATCTCCAGATGGAATTTTTTTATCAAATGGTCCTGGAGACCCTAGACCATGTAACTATATTATAAACACTATAAAAAAATTTTTAGAAATAAACATTCCTATGTTTGGAATTTGTTTAGGACATCAACTTTTAGCATTAGCTAGCGGAGCTAAAATAATTAAAATGAAATTTGGACATCATGGAGCTAATCACCCTGTAAAAAATTTAGTTTCTAACTCTGTTATGATTACCTCTCAAAACCATGGATTTACAGTAGATATTAATTCAATTCCTAAAAATGTTGGGATAACACATAAGTCATTATTCGATAATTCTATTCAAGGGTTACAATGGAATACAAAACCTGTATTTAGTTTTCAAGGACATCCCGAAGCTAGTCCAGGACCTCATGACTCCTCATCACTATTTAATAACTTTATTGATTTAATAAAAATATATTCTAACCAAAAAAAATCAGGAAAAAAATAAAAATGCCCAAAAGAACCGACATTAAATCTATTTTAATTCTGGGAGCAGGTCCAATAATCATTGGACAAGCATGTGAATTTGATTATTCTGGTGCTCAAGCTTGTAAAGCGTTGCGAGAAGAGGGATACAAAACTATTTTAGTTAATTCTAATCCTGCTACTATAATGACCGATCCCGATATGGCGGACGTTACTTATATCGAACCAATTCATTGGAAAATTATTGAAAAAATTATTTGCAAAGAAAAACCAGATGCTTTGTTACCAACTATGGGTGGACAAACTGCTCTTAATTGTGCTTTAGAATTAGAAAATAAAGGAATATTGTCAACTAACAATGTATTAATGCTAGGAGCAACTGCTGATGCAATAGAAAAAGCTGAAAATAGAAAATTATTTGAAAAATTAATAAATAAAATAGGATTAAAAACAGCTAAATCAGGGATTGCTCATAATATGAAAGATGCCTACCAAACATCTAAAAAAATTGGTTTTCCTTGTATTATAAGACCTTCATTTACAATGGGTGGATCTGGAGGAGGAATTGCTTATAACCATGAGGAATTCAAAGAAATTTGTGAAAAAGGACTTGAACTTTCTCCAACTCATGAACTTTTAATTGATGAATCATTAATTGGATGGAAAGAATACGAAATGGAAGTTGTAAGAGACCAAAATGATAATTGTATTATCGTATGTTCCATAGAAAACTTAGATCCTATGGGTATACATACAGGAGATTCTATTACTGTAGCTCCAGCTCAAACTTTAACAGATAAAGAATATCAATTAATGCGTGATGCTTCTATAAAAATATTAAGAGAAATTGGATTAAAAACAGGTGGATCTAATGTTCAATTTGCAGTAAACCCAAAAAATGGAAAAATGATTGTCATTGAGATGAATCCTAGAGTTTCTAGGTCTTCTGCTTTAGCATCTAAAGCAACAGGTTTTCCTATTGCTAAAATAGCTGCTAAATTAGCTGTAGGCTATACTCTTGATGAATTAAGAAATGATATCACTAGTCAATCTTCTCCTGCTTCTTTTGAACCTTCGATTGATTATATTGTTACAAAAATACCTAGATTCAATTTTGAAAAATTTAAAGGTTGTAATGATCGATTAACTACTCAGATGAAATCAGTTGGTGAAGTTATGGCAATAGGTAGAACTTTTCAAGAATCTATTCAAAAAGCTATCCGAGGATTAGAAACTAATACTGCTGGATTTAACTCTAAATTTTCAAAAAACCATGAAAGCAATTTAACTCGAATTAAATTTGAATTAAAAAATCCAGGTTCTGAACGATTATGGTATATTGGAGATGCTTTTAGAATGGGAATGTCCATTCATAGTGTTTACAAATTAAGTTCAATAGATCCATGGTTTTTAATACAAATAAAAGAATTAATTGAGATAGAAGAAAAACTAAAAAAAATAAAAATTTCTAAAATTAAAAAAAATTATTTATATTTTTTAAAAAGAAAAGGATTTTCTGACGAAAGAATTGCTTTTATTACAAAATCTACAGAAAAAGAAATTAGAGAAAAAAGAAAACTATACAATCTTTATCCTGTTTACAAACGTGTAGATACTTGTGCAGCTGAATTTGCTACAGAAACAGCATATATGTATTCAACATGGGAGGAAGAATGCGAATCCCATCCAAATAATAATGATCATAAAATTATAATATTAGGAGGAGGGCCAAATAGAATAGGACAAGGTATTGAGTTTGATTATTGTTGTGTTCATGCTGCTTTATCATTACGAAATTCTGGATTTGAAATAATTATGATTAATTGCAATCCAGAGACAGTCTCTACAGATTATGATATTTCTGACCGACTATATTTTGAACCTGTTACATTAGAAAATGTATTAGAAATTATTAGGATAGAAAATCCATATGGAGTAATTATTCAATATGGAGGACAAACGCCCTTAAAATTAGCTAAACTTCTTCAAAAAGAGAATGTTAAAATTCTCGGAACTAGTCCAGAAAATATAGATCGAGCTGAAGATCGAGATAAATTTCAATTAATGATTAAAAAATTAGGATTAAAACAACCTAAAAATTCAACTGTTATTGATTTAAAAGAAGCTTTAGATGAAGCAAAAAAAATTGGTTATCCTATTATAGTACGCCCATCTTATGTAATAGGCGGGAGTTCAATGGAAATAATATATAATTCTGATTACTTAAAAAAATATTTTCAAAATAAAGCCATTGAGTTAAAAAATGTTCCTATTTTGCTTGATCATTATTTACAGGGAGCTATCGAAGTTGATGTAGATGCTATATGCGATGGAAAAAATGTTGTTATCGGGGGTATTATGGAACATATTGAACAAGCTGGGATTCATTCTGGAGACTCTGCCTGTTCTTTGCCAACATATACTTTAGAACAAAAAATACTAGATAAAATTCGAACTCAAGTAAAAAAAATAGCTTTTGAACTATCAGTTTTAGGATTAATCAATATTCAATTTGCTATAAAAAATAAAGAATTATACGTATTAGAAGTCAATCCAAGAGCTGCAAGAACTGTACCTTTTGTTTCAAAAGCCATAGGAATAGCATTAGCAAAAATTTCTGCTTTAACTATAGTTGGAAAAAGTTTAATTTCACAAGGTTTCGTAACAGAAATAATTCCTTCTTACTATTCTGTAAAAGAAGTAGTGCTTCCATTTAATAAATTTGATAAAGTCAATCCATTATTAGGCCCTGAAATGAGATCAACAGGAGAAGTTATGGGAATAGGTAAGAATTTTTCTGCTGCTTTTTCAAAAGCATTATTAGGTGCCCAAATAAATGTAAAATTACCAGGTAGAGTTTTACTCTCTGCAACAAAAGAAAATAATATAACAAGTATTATTAATTTAGCTATTAAATTAAAGAAAATAGGTTTTAAATTAGATTCTACTAACGAAACATTTAAAATTTTAAAAAAAGCTGGAATCTATTCAAGATTTGTTAATAACCTTAATGAAGGACGTCCAAATATACAAGATAGATTAAAAAATAAAGAATATTCATATATTATTAATATTTCCAATTCTTATAAAGAAATTGAAGAATCTAAATTAATATGTTCTAACGCTTTAGAATATAAAATACATTATGATTCTACTTTAAATGGAGCATTTGCAACTATTATGGCACTTAACAATGATCCTGTAAAAAATATATGTTCTTTACAAAAAATACATCAAGAAAAAAAATATGACTTTTAGTTTAATAACTGCCATAAGTAAAAATTTGGTAATTGGATTCAAACAAAAAATACCCTGGCACATACCAGAAGATTTAATTTGGTTTAAAAAAAATACTATTAATAAGTTTGTTGTAATGGGTCGAAAAACTTGGGAATCTTTAAATTGTAATCCTTTGCCTATGCGAAAAAATATCATCATTAGTAGTAATCCAATTACTACTAAGGGAATTATATCTTTTTTTTCCATTAAAGAGTTGCTTGAATTTGAAAAAAAAAATAAAAAAAAAGAAATTATGATTATAGGTGGATCACATATATACTTCCAAATGTTTCCCTATATTGACAAATTATATATTACAAACATTGATTTTAATATCATAGGTGATACTTATTTTCCTAATTGTTTTAAAAAAAACATGTGGAAAATGATTTTTCACCAAAAAAAATATTATTTTTATAATTTAAAGAAAATAAAATTTTGTTTTAGTATATTAATTAAAAAATAAATAAGATATAGATATTAAAATTGAACAAATTTTTTTTGATCTTCTAATCGAAACATTGTCAATCCACCTCCCCAACAACAACCTGTGTCTAATGGAATAAGCCAATCCGGGGTTTTACTACCTACTAAAGTTGACCAATGTCCAAAAAAAACTTTATAATTGTTATTACTAAAAGAATTTTTAATCTCATACCAAGGTTTAATATTCTTTGTAATTAACGATGGATTTTCTTTAGAATTCATTTCTAAACTGCCATCCAAAAAACAGTATCTCATTCTTGTTAAAACATTTACAGAAAATCTAAAGCGAGAGATTCCAGTTAATTCATCTTTCCAATAATTTGGATAATCTCCTCTAATAGAATTTAAAATATTAGAATAATTTTCTTTTTTTAATAACGACTTGCATTCTTTAGCACATTTCTTTGCTGTTTGAATATCCCATTGTGGAGAAATACCAGCATGAGATATTAGTATTTTTTTTTCTTCATCCACTCTTAATAATGGTTGATCTCGCAACCAATTAATTAGTTTATCAATATCTCTAGCTGCTAACAATTTATCTAAATTATTTTTTTTACTACTTTTTCTTAATCCGGAATGTATTAATAATAAATTCAAATCATGATTTCCTAAAACTATCTTTACTGATTTTTCCAATGAAACAATATATTGAAGTACACTTAATGAATCAGGTCCTCTTGAAACTAAATCTCCGCTTAACCAAAGCATGTCTTTAACGGGGTTGAATTTAACTTGCTGTAATAATAGTTTTAATTCTCTATAACAACCATGCACATCTCCTACAAAATAATTACTCATTTATTTTTTTCCTAAATAATTAAAAACATAACCAACAAAAAATATTTTTAATAAATTTTTTTAATATATTTTTAAAACTAAATATAAAAATTTTTTTTTATTTTGGAATTAAAAAATTTTTTTTAACTAAATATTCAGTTAGACGACAATATTCAGATATTGATATATTTTCAGCTCTTAGTAAAGGATTAATACCTAAATCACATAATTTTTTTTCAGAAAATAATTTTGATAAACTATGCTTAACTATTTTTCTTCTTTGAGAAAATGCTACGTTAGTAACATACGATAACATCGTAATATCTTTTACATGATAAGGAGAACAAACATGTGGTTGTAAACGAATAAAAGAAGAATTAACTTTAGGAATAGGGGAAAATGATTCTTTAGAAATATCTAATAATAATGTTACTTTGAAAAAGTACTGAATAATAATGCTTAGTTTTCCATAACTTTTTTCACTAGGATTAGCTTGAATACGATCAGCGACCTCTTTTTGAAACATAAAATGCATATCTTCTATAAGATAACTAAATTTTAATAATTTTATCATTAAAAATACTGAAATATTATACGGTAAATTTCCAAAGATTCGTATCCGTTTAGCTTTTTTTTTATAAAACTTTAAAAAATTGAATTTAATAATATTTTCAGAAAAAATTGTCAATTTTTCTGGAGAAAAAAAATTTTTTAATTTTTCTGATAAATTTTTATCAATTTCTACAGCATAAAGTTTATCTATACGTTTTAATATAGGAAAAGTCAAAGAACCAAATCCTGGTCCAATTTCTAGTAAAACTTCACCTGATTTTGGATTAAGGTTATCAACAATATTACTAATAACAATTTTATCAATTAAAAAATTTTGTCCGAATTTTTTAGAAGGTTTGAATAAATTAAAGTTTTTTTTCATATTATACAACTTATTTATTTTTTTAAATATTTATTTTTTTTAATTTTTATTTCATAAAAAATGTTTTTTCTAAAATAATAAAAAATATAAATTTTATTTTTTTTGATAAAGTATAAAATATATAAAACATAAATCAATATAAATGAAACGAGAATTTATGGAATCATGGTTAAAATTACTACTTTTGCAATCTTTAACTTATTCTTATATAATTATAATTATAATTTCTTTTTTAGAATCATTAGCAATCATTGGTTTATTTTTACCAGGCATTGTTTTTATGTCTATGATAGGTACATTAATAGGAAATCAAAATTTAAACTTCTATGCAGCATGGATCGCTAGTAGCATAGGATGTTTACTTGGAGATTGGCTATCTTATTTCTTAGGACTAAAATTTAAAAACTGGTTATATTTTTTAAAAAATATAAAAAAATATGAATCTATTCTTTCGAAAATAAAAAATACTATTCGTACGCATAGTATGGCTACAATACTTATTGGTCGTTTCATTGGTCCTACTAGATCTTTAATTCCAATGGTTTCAGGAATGTTGAAATTATCTTTTAGAAAATTTATAATTCCTGATATAATTGGTTGCTTACTATGGCCTCCTGTTTATTTTTTTCCCGGTATTATAACGGGAATAGTATTAAATACTCCAAAATATAATGAAAATGAAAATTATCTTAAATGGATTTTATCAATTATATTTTTAACGTTTTCTATTGGAATATGGTTTTTATGGATAAATAGAAATAAAAACGTTAATCAACTATTAACATTTTCATTATCAATAAAAAAAATTAACTATATTGGATTTTTCCTAATTTCTTTTGGAATTGTTGGATTTATTTTACTTCAATTTCATCCAAAAATATCGTTTCTTAGACATGCTATAATAAAAATTATTTCTTTTTAAGAAAAATCATATATTTAAATTGTTTTAAATAATTTATATATCTTATTTCTAAACAATCGGCACGGAGGGATTTGAACCCTCGACCACTGACACCCCATGACAGTGCGCTACCAAACTGCGCTACGTGCCGAAATTTATTTGAACAGTTTTTTAAAAAAATATTTATTAAAACTACTATTTATAAAATAAAAACTATTGCTGTTTAATTTGGTTTGTATAAATAAAATCCATATGTATTATCTTAGGTTTAAATGGATGGTAATGAATTTCTTTAATTGTAACAACATATTTTTTACTACAAACAATTAATTTTACTTTTTTTTTATAAAATTTAGAATTAATAATAATTTTATCATCTATTTCAATATGTAATGTTGGTTTTTTTATTCCATATACTATAGCTGGAAATTTATTGTTTACTCGTAAAGCTCTACTAGCACTTTTTCCTGTTTTATTTCTTTGTACGGCGTGAATAGTTAACATCATTTTTTTCCTATTAAATACGAATATAAATTTTATATATTTTTATAAAAATTTATTATTTTTTTAAAATTTAAAATACAGTCTAAATAGACTGTAGTAAAGAAATTTCTTTTTTCCATAAACTAGAATCGATAGTTTCTAAAATTAACGGAATATTTTCAAATTCTTTTTGTTTCATAATCCAATCAAATGGAATTATTCCTATATTTCCTTTTCCTAAATTATGATGACGATCTAAACGGCTATTAAATGTTGCTTTGGAGTCATTTAAATGCATTCCTTTTAAGTAATTAAATCCTATAATATTTTCAAATAATTTAAACGTATTCTCACAATCTTTTTTTGTTCGTAAATCGTATCCAGAAGAAAACAAATGACAAGTATCAATACAAACTCCCACTCTTGATTTATCATCAACTTTTTGTATTATTTTAGATAATTGTTCAAAACAATATCCTACGTTAGTACCTTGTCCAGAAGTATTTTCTATTACTACACATATATTTTTAACTTTTTCTAAAGCTATATTAATCGAATCTGAAACAAGTTGTAAAGACTTATCTTCGTTAAATTTTTGTAGAAAACTACCTGGATGAAAATTTAAATATGACAATCCCAATTGTTGACAACGATGTAATTCGTCTATAAATGCTTCTCTAGATTTTTTTAATAATTCTTTTTCAGGATGGCATAAATTAATTAAATAACTACTATGAGGTAATATTTGAGAATTACTAAATTTATACTTAATGCATGTAGATTTAAAATCTAATATTTCTATTTCAGTTAAGGGGATAGATTTCCATCTTCTTTGATTTTTAGTAAAAAATGCAAAGGCAGTTGCTCCTAATTCATAAGCTCTAATAACTGCCATTTTTATTCCACCAGCAGCACTTACATGTGCTCCAATATATTTCATATTTTAAGTTAATCCAAAAAATAATAATGTTATATATATGTATATTACTATATGTTAAAGAACAACATATTTTTTTTAATTTATAATTTTTTTATAATCAAAAAAACATTTAATAAATACAATTATTTTTTATTAAAATGTAATTTGTAAACGATTATGTTATTAATACTTCTTAGGCAATATTTGATGAATTAAATATCAAATATTTTTACAAAATATTATTTTAATAATTTATGATATAAATCATATTATAATAATGTAATTAACTTTATAAGAAAAAAAATGAAAAAAAAAAATTATCTAACTATTTTCGAGACAATTCATAAATTAGAAAATTTTTGGACAAAAAAAGGATGTCACATAATTCAACCACTAGATATTTCAGTTGGAGCAGGAACATTTCATCATAAAACATTTTTTACAACCATAGCTGGTACAGCTGCTAAATTTGGATATATTCAACCTTCTAGAAGACCTTATGATGGAAGATATGGAAAAAATAATAATCGTTTACAACATTATTATCAATTTCAAATTATAATTAATCCGGTTCCATCAAATATTCAAGATTTGTATTTAGAATCTTTAAAATATATTTTTATTGATACTACAAAAAACGATATACGTTTCGTAGAAGATAATTGGGAAAATACCACTTTAGGAGCTTGGGGAATGGGATGGGAAGTCTGGCTAAATGGAATGGAAATTACTCAGTTTACATATTTTCAACAAATGGGAGGCGTGCAATGTAATCCTGTAACTGTTGAAATTACTTATGGAATAGAACGAATATCTATGCATATACAAAATGTAACAAATGTATATAAATTAATCTGGAGCAAAAATAAAAAAAATAGTGTCTCTTACAAAGATTTATTTCTTCAAAATGAAATAGAACAATCCTCTTACAATTTTCAACATTCTAATATTCAATTATTATCAAATCTTTTTGAAAATCATATACTAGAATCAAAAAGATTATTTTCTCTCAATCCTCCTTTATTTATTCCATCATATGAACATGTTTTATATGCTATACATAATTTTAATTTATTAGATGCTAAAAAAACTATGTCTTCTTCTGAAAGACAAAAAAAAATTCTTTTTATACGTACATTAACTAAAGAAATAGCTACTAAATATAAAAACTTATCATAATTTTTATCTAGAGGACTTATGGAAAAAATATTTTTATTTGAATTAGGAACAGAAGAACTTCCATCAAATATACTTCAAAATCTATCGGAATCTTTTTTTAATAATTTTAAAAAATTGTTAACTGTATATCACATAAAATACGAAAAAATATTTTTATTTACAACACCAAGAAGAATAGCTATAAAATTATATTTATTAAATAATGAAAATTATTATAGTTTCTCTGAAGAAAAAAAATTAATTGATTCGTTAGACACTAGTATTAAAAAAAAAAATGATCCTAAAAACATTATCTACTTTTTATCAAAAATTATCAATTTTTCTATTAAAAAAATTATTTCTTCTAAATTAATGAAATGGGATAGTAATGAATATAGATTTTATAGACCAGTTAGAAATGTTTTAGCTTTACTAAATAAAGAAATTGTTAATATTAAATTATTTAATATTTCAGCTGATCGAAAAACTATAGGGCATTTATTAATGCATAATCAAAAAATTACTATTAATCATGCTAATGAATATCCTTTACTACTAAAAAATATAGGAAAAGTAATATCAAATTATGAAGAAAGAAAAAAAATAATATATGAAAAAATATTAAAAAAAATAAAAAAAATAAACGGAATTCCTAAAATTAATAAAAATCTATTAGAAGAAACAACATCATTAGTAGAATGGCCTAGTATATTAATGGGAAAATTTGAAGAAAAATTTTTAAAAATTCCAGTAAAAATACTAATTCATGTTATACAAAATATTCAAAAATGTTTTCCAATATATAAAACATCTAGTAAATTAAAAAACCATTTTTTAATTGTTGCTAACATAATAGTAAAAGATTATAAAAAAATAATTTTTGGAAATGAAACAGTAATACATTCAAGATTATTAGATATTCAATTTTTTTTAAAAAAAGATACTGCAATAGCATTAGAAAACTATCTTCCTGCTTTAAAAAACATAATTTTCCAAGAAAAAATAGGAACTTTATTTGATAAAACTATGAGATTAAAAAAATTATCAAAATGGATTTCTAAGTTTACTAAAGCAAACTTAAAAGATTCAATTCGAGCTGCTCTGTTATCAAAATGTGACCTTGTTACCAATATGGTATTCGAATTTCCAGAATTGCAAGGTACTATAGGAAGTTATTATGCTTCATGTAATAACGAATCTTCTTCCGTAATTCATGCTATTCAAGATCAATATTATTTATTTAAAAAAAAGAAAAAAATTCTTTTTCATCCAGTTTCCTGCACTTTGCTAATAGCAGATAAAATCGATACTATTTCTAGTATATTTCTAATTAATAAAATTCCTTCAGGAGACAAAGATCCTTTTTCATTAAGAAGAGCAGCATTAGGAATAATTAAAATAATTTTATTTAATCAAATTAATATAAATTTAACTGAATTAATTAAAAATTCTATTAAAAATATGTCTTCAAATAATGATTTGAAAATAACATTTCAAATAAAAAAATTTATTTTAAACCGATTATTTAGCTTTTACAAAGATCAAGGTTTTTCCGTTAAAATAGTTAAATCTGTTTTCTATCTAGAATTAGATGAATTAATAGAAATTAACAATAGAATAATCCAAATCTCATCTTTGAATGAGAAGTTAAATTTATTAGTTAAAATGTATAAAAGAATTCAAAATATACTGAAAAAAAACAGCGAAAAAATTAATACTGCCATTAATGAAAATTTTTTAATTGATACAAATGAAATAGAATTATTTTTTGCTTTTAAAAAATCAAAAAAAATAATAAAAAAGTTTTTAGATAAAAAAAAATATAAAGATTCATTACTGGAAGTAATTAATTTACAAAGTTTTATAGAAAATTTTTTTAAAAAGACAACTATTTTTCATAAAAATGATAATATTCGTTTAAATCGTTTATCATTATTATATTTCATAAAAAAAATTTTTTTAAAAATTACAAATTTTTCTTTGTTAATTTAACTAAAAATTATGTTAGTTATTTTAATATAACTCTACATTACATAAAATGTATTATTTAGTATTTTTTTATAAAAGTAGATTCATATTTGTATATGTTATATATATCTATACGATATATATAATATATATTATATATATAATATAAAAAATAAAAATTTTACTTAAAAATATAATATTTTTTTTAGAAAATATATTTATACTATAAAAATTAATATATAAAAATTAAATTTTTTAATTGATGATTTATTATGATCATAATATGATTTTTATTATTTTTTTAAAAAATTTTAGTATTTAATTTTATCATTAATATTATTACTGATAATAAAAATTTTGAATAAATTTCTTTAATTCATTTTTTTTTATCGATTTCCTTAAGTCACTCATAAGAGTTTGATAATAAAAAATATTATGTATAGAATTTAATCTAATTCCTAACGTTTCATTGCATTTATCTAAATGATGCAAATATGCTCTACTATAATTTTTACATGTATAACACTTACATTCGGAATCTACAGGAAAACCATCATTTTTATATTTTGAATTCCGAATTCTAACTATTTGTTTTTTTGTAAATAAAAAACCATTTCTAGCATTTCTAGTTGGAATAACACAATCAAACATATCAATCCCTTTACTTACAGCTTCTATAATGTCAATTGGTTTTCCTATACCCATTAAATACCTTGGTTTTTCTTCAGGTAACTTCAAAGAAATTTTTTCTATCAAAGAATACATTATTCTTTTTGGTTCTCCTACTGCAAAACCTCCCAAAGCATATCCATCAAATCCAATCTTCAACATTTCAAGCATTGAAAAATCTCTTAAATCCTTAAATATTCCTCCTTGGATAATTCCAAATAATGCATTTTTACTATTTTTTTTATTAAATTGTTCCTTGCTTCTTTTAGCCCATCTTAAAGATCGTTCAACGGAATTTTTTACTTTATCCCAACTATTTGGATATGAAACACATTCATCAAAACACATTACGATATCTGATTGTAAACAATGTTGAATATCAATTGACTTTTCTGGAGTTAGAAATAATAAATTTCCATTCTCTGGATTTCTAAAATTTACTCCTTCTTCTGAAACTTTACAAAAGTTAGACAAGCTAAAAACTTGATACCCTCCAGAATCAGTTAATATTTTTCCTTTCCAATTCATAAAATTATGCAAACTACCAAAAAAATTTATAATATTTTCTCCAGGTCGAAAGTATAAATGAAAAGCATTTCCTAATATTATATCTATACCAATTTTTTCTAAATCTTTAGAAGAAACTCCTTTTACACAACCATAAGTACCTACTGGCATAAATACCGGAGTTTCTATTATTGCTCCTCCTAGGTTTAAACGTCCATATCTTGCTAAACCATCTTTATTTAAAACTTGAAATTTCAAATTTTCACCTTTTAAAAAAAATTATATATGATAAAAAATCTGTTTTTTAAGAAAAAAAAATATTTTTCTTTTCATTCTGTTTTTTTTTAGTAATAAACATTGCATCTCCATAACTTAAAAATCTATATTTTTTTTTAATAGCTTCTTTATAAACGTTAATGGTGTTTTTGCAACCCAAAAAAGATGCTACTAATAATATTAATGTAGATTTTGGAAGATGAAAATTTGTAATTAATCCATCAGCAACGGTATGCTTGTAACCAGGATAAATAAAAATATTTGTTTTTCCAAAAAAAGAAGTTATATTTTTTTTTTCTTTTCTATTATAGTTTTGAACCGTTTCAAGCGCTCTAATTGTGCTTGTTCCAACAGCTATAACTCTGTTTCCTCTTTTTTTACACTTTGATATGTTATTAATAACTTCTGAAGTCACTTGTACATACTCTGAATGCATGATGTGATCTTTGATACTATTTGTCGTAATAGTTTGAAACGTTCCTAAACCAATATGCAAAGTAATAAAAGAAAATTGAACATTTCTTTTTTTTAATTCATTTAATAGCAAGTAGTCAAAATGTAAACCGGCAGTCGGAGCTGCTACAGATCCTGGTTGATTTCCATATACTGTTTGATAAAAAATTTTATCATGAACATTATCTTTTCGATGAATATAAGGAGGTAAGGGAATATGTCCTAAAATATATAACATATCCAACACTTTTTTTACATTATGAAATTTTATTTCAAAACATTTTTCTTTTATTGATATAATTGAACAATAAAATTTTTTTTTATTTCCACATATGAAAATATCTCCTATTTTACAAGAATTAGAAGACCGAATTTTTGCTATTACTTTAGTATCATTTTTTATTTCTAAAACAAAAATTTCTACTTTTCCACCAGTTTTTTCTTTTACTCCAAAAATTCTAGCTGGAATAACCTTGGTATTATTGAATATTAACAAGTCTTTAGAATTAAAATAGTTAACAATATTTTTAAAAAAAGAATGTTTGATTTTTCCACATTCACCATCGATTAATAATAATCGGCTTTTACTCCTAGATAAAATCGGATAATAAGGTATTAAAGATTTAGGTAAAAAAAAATCAAAATCAGAAAAATGATACATATCTATTTTATAATTTTTATAAAAATTTTTATTTATTTTAATAATTTATCACATTTTTTTTGAAATGTATAAAAAATACATATTTAAAAATTTAATTCTTAATAAAAAATTACTTATTTCTTAAAATAATATTAAACTTTTCTTTTAGTTGAAAAATACATTTTTCCACTAACTTTAGTATTTCATCTTCCATTAACGTTTTGTGTTGATTTTGAAAAAATAAACTAATTGTCATACTTTTCATTCCCTTAAAAAATTTTTTATCACTATATATATCTATTAAAGAAACTTTTTTAATATTTTCAGAAGATATTAATTCGCATTCTTTGATGATATCACAAGATAAAAATTTTTCAGATATTAAAAAAGATATATCTTTTTTACTACTTGGAAAAATAGAAACATTATTAATACTAAAAACGTTAAAAGGAAATAAATTTTTAACTGATATCTCAAATAAAAAAACAGTATCTTTTAAATTAAATTTCTTAACTAGAACAGGACTTAAAGTTCCAATTTTTCCAATTGAAATATTATTCAATAATATTTCTGCGCTTTGCTTACAATGTAATCCAGGAAAAACTTTAGGGAAAAAAGAAATATCAGAATGATAACCTGTTAAAAAAAACATAGATTCTAAGTCATCCTTTAAATCAAAAAAATCTAATTTTTTATATAATACATTCCAATGTTTTTCTGTTGAAATTCCACTTATTGCTCCAGAAATAAACAACTCTTGTTGTATTTTAAATTTTTCTTTTTTATTTACTTTAAAACATAATCCTGTTTCAAATAATCGAATAGAAGTTTCTTGTCTATTTTGATTATATGAAATAGCATTTAATAAACCAACAAATAATGTTTGCCTCATAGAAGACATTTCTATTGAAATAGGATTTAATAAAGAAATTGTTTTTTTGTTGTCGATAAAAAAATTTTGTTGCAAAGGATTTATAAAAGAATAACTAATTATTTCATTATAACTTTTATAAAAAAACATATTTTTTATTTCTTTTAAAGAAGATAAAAACTCATTTTTTTTGTTAACAAAATTTTTTGATTTTATTGGAATTAATTTAATATGATCACATCCAACTATTCGAACTATCTCAGAAATAATATCTTCTTCAAAAGCAATGTCATAACGCCATGTAGGGACAATGATTTTCCATATATTATTTTTATACTCTAAACATTTAAATCCCAAACCAATTAAGATTCTTTTTATTTCAATAATATTTATTTTACAACCTAAAACTTTTTTTATTTTTTCAAAATGTAAAAAAATTTTTATTTTTTTAAAATAATTAGATGATATTTTTTGTTCAAAAATAGGATCTGGCAATCCTCCACATATTTTTAATACTAATTTAGTTACATATTCTATAGCATAAACTTGCAGCTCAAAATCCATTCCTCTTTTATACGTTTCTAAAATTTTGTAAGAAATCCAATCTTGATTTGATAAATTTTTAGCATATTTAGGAGTTAAAAATATACTACTGACAAGAATATTACTTTTATTTAAATAAGATTTATTATTTATTGAATTTTTACTAGAAGGAATAAAAATTATTTCTGAATTTTTATTTTCAACAACTACTGTTTTTTCATTTAAAACAATCGAATTTTTTTCTTCTATTTTAAATATCTCATTTCTTTTAGAATATCTAAATGTTAAATTAATATCATCTGAATCCCAAGGACATATATGTATTGGTTGATTTAATTCAATTAATACATAGTTAATAATATTAGAAATAATATTTTTTTCTAGAAAAATCTCAGAAGACCTTAATTTTTCTTTCATCCAAAAAGGAGTTTCTCTCGTTAAATCAACATTTCTAATAATTCTTCCTACATATTTTGGAGATTCTTTATAAGTTAATATTTTAATATCATCTAAATTTTTTATTTTAGAAGTTAATGGAAATTCTTCTAATTTAGAAAAGTTTAAATTATTTAAAACAGAAACCTCTCTCGCTATACCAATAATTCCTAATACGTCAGCACGATTAGAAGGAACACTAATAGTTATAGTAGAATCTTTCAAAGAAAAATATTTTTGTATATTTTCCCCAATTAAAGCATTATGAGGTAATTCCACTACATTATTAATATAATTATCAAACATTCCTAACTCTTGAAAAGAACATAACATTCCTTCGGATAATTCATTCTTTAATAATTTAGAAACAACTTTTTTATTTTTAAAGACTGTACTACCTTCAACAGCTACAGCAACTTTTTTTCCTATTTTACAATTTTTAGCATTGCTGATAATTTGAATAATTTTTTCTTTTCTAATTTCAACTTGCAAAATTTTTAATTTTTTAGATTTAGGATGTGCTGTACACTCTACAATATTTCCTACTATTACTTTTTTAAATTTGTTCAATTTATCAATTGATATTTCAGCCTCTAATCCAGCTTGAGTCATTTGACCACAAATGTTTATTTTATTAATTGCAGGATCAATCCATTCAAACAACCATTTTTTGCTAAATTTCATTACAAATATCACCTAATTTTTATTTAAATTGTTTTAAAAAACGTAAATCATTTTCAAAAAATAAACGAATATCAGTAATTTTATTACGCAACATTACTAATCTTTCAACTCCCATTCCAAAAGCAAATCCTTGATAATCCTCAGAACTAACATTGATTTTTTTTAAAATTACAGGATGTATCATTCCACAGCCTAATATTTCTATCCAATATTTTTCTTTTTTTAAAATGTCCACTTCCATTGAAGGAACGGTAAATGGAAAAAAAGAATTTCTAAAACGTTTAGTTACCTTTTCTTTAAAAAAATAATCAATAAATGAGTTTATTATCCATTTTAAATTAGAAAAATTTATTTTTTTATCAATAACTATCCCTTCTATTTGGTGAAACATAGGAGTATGCTTAGTATCATAATCATTACGATATGCTTTTCCAGATACTAATATCTTTGCAGGAAATTTATTTTTTTTTAATATTCTAATTTGCATGCTAGACATTTGAGTTCGTAATAAATAATTATTATTAATCCAAAAAGTATCATGAGATTCTCGAGCTGGATGATCTTTAGGAATATTAAGAGCATCAAAATTATGATATTCATCTTCTATTTCAAAATTACTAGCAATTAAATTAAAACCCATTTGAGAAAAATAATCTTCTATTTCATATATAGTTTTATTTATTGGATGTATAGAGCCTATATTAAAACGTTTACTAGGTAACGTAACGTCTATTTTTTCTGAATTAATTTTATTTTTTAAACTTAACTTTAAAATTTCATTTTTTTTAGATTCAATTAAATATTGAATTTCTTTCTTAATTGTATTAACTTCTGCACTCCATTTTTTTCTTTCTAATAACGATAAAAAAGATATTTTTTTAAAAATTTTAGCAAAAACTCCCTTTTTACCAAAAAAATTTAATTTTTTTAATTCTAATTCTTTAATACTAGTTATTTTTTTAATACTAGTTTTAAATAATTTACTTTTCTTTAAAACCAATATAATTTCGTCATATATACTCAATTTTATTACCTTTATTATTTTTTTATATGCTTTTTTATTAAAAAAAATAAAAAAATAACAAGAGGAAATGTTTTTTACTCTCCTCTTGTTTTTCATTTAGTTATATAAATTAAAAAAAAAAATTATGCAGATATTTTTTGTAAAGCTAGCCGTGATTGTTCAACTAATTGACCAAAAGTTGTTTTATCAGAAATCGCGATATCTGATAAAACTTTTCGATTAATATTAATTAATGATTTTTTTAAACCAAACATAAAATTACTATATGATATTTGATGATATCGAACAGCAGCATTAATTCTTATAATCCAAAGTTGACGAAATTTTCGTTTTTTTTGACGTCTATCTCTATATGCATATTGACCAGCTTTAATGACAGCTTGAGCTGCTACTCTATATGCTCGAGATCGAGCTCCATAATAACCTTTTGCTTCTTTTAAAACTTTTTTATGACGAGCTCGAGCAACTGTTCCTCGTTTTATACGAGCCATTTTTTTAACTCCCTACATGCTCGATGAAACATGCTTGTATTAATATTTTAGTTTATGATATTATTATGCATAAGGTAAAAAAGATATAATTCGATTTATATCACTTTTAGAAACAACTATCTTAGATCGTAGATGACGTTTTCTATTAGTTGTTTTTTTTGTTAAAAGATGTCTTAAATTCGCTTGTTTTCGTTTAAATTTACCTGATTCGGTTTTTTTAAAGCGCTTTGCTGCACTTTTTAAAGTTTTAATTTTTGGCATTAAAATAATTATTCTCAGTTAATAAAAAAATTATGTTTTTTAGAAATGATTATCTATTCAATTATTTATTTTTTTTAGGTGATAAAATCATTACCATTTGACGGCCTTCTATTTTACGAGGAAAGTATTCTATAGTAGAAAATTGAAATAAATCATTTTTTATTCTTTTTAACATATTAATTCCTATTTCCTGATGTGCCATTTCTCTTCCTCTAAAACGTAATGTAATTTTAACTTTATCTCCATTTTTTAAAAATCGTATTAATTTTTTTAATTTTACTTGATAATCTCCAACTTCAGTACTAGGTCTAAATTTTATTTCTTTAATTTGAATAATTTTTTGTTTTTTTCTTTGTTCTTTAAGTAATTTAGTTTTTTCATATAAAAATTTTCCATAATTCATCATCTTACATACTGGAGGAGTAGCATTAGGACTTATTTCAACTAAATCTACTCCTAAAATTTCAGCTTTTTTTAAAGCATCTTTTAAACTAAAAATACCTATTTGATCGCCTTTAACATCTGTTAAACGAACCTCTGATGCTCGAATTTCTTGATTTATTCGATTCATTTTTGATGAATTTATTCTTTTTCCGCCTTTAATACTTTATTCCTCCATTTGAGAAAAACTACGAGTAAAAATTTCATCTTTTATTTTTTTAAGAAAGACTTTATATTCAATGTTATTTATATCCTTTCCTTTACTAGTTCGAATAGAAACTAAATTCTCTTTAACTTCCTTATCTCCACAAATTATAATATAAGGAATATATTGCATTGAATAATATCTAATTTTAAAACCAATAGATTCTTTTCTTAAATCTAATTTAACACGAATTCCTAATTCTAACATTTTTTTAGCTAATTTCCTTATATAATTAATATGAACTTCATTAACATTTATTATTACTACTTGTATAGGAGATAACCAAGTAGGAAATTTTCCTTTATATTCTTCTATTAAAATTCCAATAAATCTTTCCATTGAACCTAAAATTGCTCTATGAATTAATACCACAGGTTTTTTTTTATTTTTTTCATCTATATAAAAAGCATTTAATCTTTCTGGTAAATAAAAATCCAACTGAATAGTTCCACATTGCCAAATTCGCTTTAAATTATCAAGAAAAGAAAATTCTATTTTTGGCCCATAAAATGCTCCTTCTCCTACTTGATACGTAAATTTTATATTACTTTTTCTTAATACTTCTGATAAATCTAACTCCGCTTGATCCCAAATAATATTACTACCAATTCTTTGTTTTGGTCGAGTAGATAACTTGACTTGAATTTTTTTAAATCCAAAAAAATGATATATTTCATATATCATTTTTATACAATAAGTAATTTCACTACGAACTTGACTGGATGTACAAAATACATGTCCATCATCTTGTGTAAATGACCTAACTCTCATTAAACCATGTAAAGAACCAGATGATTCGTTTCTATGACAAACTCCGAATTCCGCCATTCTAATTGGAAGATCTTTATACGATTTTATTCCAGTATTAAATATTTGTATATGTCCAGGACAATTCATAGGCTTAATACAGTATATTTTATTTTCGGAAGTTGTACTAAATATATTTTCAAAATAATTTTCTAAATGTCCACTTTTTTCCCATAAATTTCTATCCATCATTAATGGACTTTTTACTTCTTCATATTTATAACTAATTAATTTTGATCGAATTAAATCTTCTAACTCCCTAAAAATAATCCATCCATTATTATGCCAAAAAACCATTCCTGGAGAATCTTTTTGAATATGAAATAAATTTAATTTTTTAGAAATTTTTCTATGATCACGTTCTTCTGCTTCTTTACGCTCTAACAAATATTTTTTTAGTTCTTTTTCACTAACCCATGCAGTACCATAAACACGTTGTAACATTTTATTATTTTTATTTTTTTTCCAATAAGCTCCGGAAATATTCAATAAACTAAAAAATTTACAAAACCTAATATTTGATACTTGAGGGCCATAAAAATCAATGTTTTTTTCATGATTATATAGAAATAATGTTTCTATATTTTTAAACTTTTTTTTAAGTTCTTCAACTTTATACCATTCCTCATTTTTCTTATATAATTTATAAGCTTCATTCCATTGAACTTTCTTTTTTATTATTTTATATTTTTTTTTACATAATTCCTTCATTTTTTTTTGAATCAATAGCATATCTTGTAATGTTAAAGATCGATTTAAATCAAAGTCATAATAAAAACCGTTTTCTGTAATAGATCCAGTTGCTATTTTTACATCTGGCCAAATTTTTTTTACAGCGTAGGCCAAAAGCTGCATGCTAGAAAATCGAATAAGATTCAAAGCCAATTTATCTACAACTGTTATAAATTTTACTTTGCTATCTTTTTTAATTATTGTTTCTATATCTACAAAATTATTGTTAACAACAGCTGCTATAATAGTTTCAGAAACATTAAATCTAATATCATTAGCAATTTCTAACAGTGAAACAGATTTATCATAAACTTGATGACGACCATCAAAAAACGTGATAATGGGCATCTTAAAATCCTTAATTTTATTTTTTTATTAAAAGAAATTTTTTTTTAAAAAAATATCTTAAATAAATATTTAAAATATTAAATTAGGTTAAAATAATAAGTTAATTATTAACTTATATAAATTAAACTAAAAAATGCTAGTCTATTTTTTTGACTAGCATTAAAAAATTAAAATCTACTACTTACCGCTTTAGATAAATTTTTTAATATAATTATAGTATCATCCCAACCTAAGCAAGGATCAGTAATAGATTGACCATAATTTAAAATTTGACCTTCTATAACCTCTTGTGATCCTTCTTTTAAAAAACTTTCAATCATAACTCCAGAGATAGCTTTAGTTCCATCTTTTATTTGTTTGCAAATTGAATCTGATACTAAACATTGACGCTTATGTTCTTTTAAACAATTTCCATGACTAAAATCAACCATCAAATATTCTAAAAGATTGAACTCTTTTAGATGTTTAACTGCAGATCTAATATCTTCTGAATGATAATTGGGAGATTTACCTCCTCTCATAATAACATGAGAAAAAGGATTTCCACTGGTATGATTAATTGTCATTTTTCCATGTTTATTAGGTGCTAAAAACAAATGTCTTGCTTGAGCAGCTCGAATTGCATCTATTGCTATTCTAATATTTCCATCTGTTCCGTTTTTAAATCCAACAGGGCAAGATAAAGCAGAAGCCATTTCTCTATGGATTTGGCTTTCTGTTGTTCTCGCTCCAATTGCTCCCCAACTAATAAGATCTGCTATAAACTGACCTATAACCATATCTAAAAATTCAGTTGCTGCGGGCATACCTAATTTATTAATATCCAGTAATAGTTTTCTAGCTATTGACAATCCATAATTTACATCAAAAGAACTATCTAAATTAGGATCTGAAATTAATCCTTTCCAACCTACTACTGTTCTAGGTTTTTCAAAATAAGTTCTCATAATAATTTCAAGAGTAGAAGAATATTTCTTTCTTAAGACATTTAACCTATTAGCATATTCAACTGCTGCTATAGGATCATGTACTGAACATGGTCCTACAATTACTAATAACCGTAAGTCCTTACCGGTAATAATATTAGAAACATTTTTTCTAGCATTAATAACATTATCCATAATTTCAGAAGTAATAGAATGACGTTTAGCTAATTCCGAAGGAGTAATTAATGGATCAATTCTTATTGTACGTAATTCATCTGTTTTTTTCATTTTTTTCTCTAAATGAGTTTTTTTGTATTCTGAAAAGAATAATAAGTAATAATAAATTATTTATTAATAATTATTAATAATAAAAGATACTTACTTATATTTATAAATTATATAAGTTATAAAAATATATATACTTTCTTCAAAATCATATAAATTCTTTTCAAAAGTAAATAAAGAAAAAAATTTTTTTAATAAAATATTTTTATATTTTTAATAATTTGTATACATTTTTTATATATTTAATTAGCAATAATATATTTTTTTATATTTTAAGATATTTCTTAAAAAATATTTTTTAATTAAATATAAATTTGTATCTAGATATTAATAATCACATTTTTATATATTGAAATTGCTTAAATTTTTAAAAGTATTTAATAAAAAAATTTTAAATTACATGTTTAATATAAGTTTTTTAAGAAATTTTTAATTTTTTACTTATAAAAAAACATAACGTTAATATTTAATATATAAAAATAAATATTTTTAATTTTATATATATTTTATTACTAATTCATAACAACTAATTTTTAGATTTATAAAAAAGTAGCTTAATATGAACACTTCTTTCTATTACTACATGTTTTTTTTATAAATATTTTTTTTTAATTGATATATTACTTTTTTAGATATTGATCCTGAATATGAAGTTTCATTCATCCAATTAGTAATTAATCGATACGAAATTAATAAAACTACCGGACCAATAAATAATCCTATCATTCCAAAAGCTAATAATCCTCCAACTACTCCAGATAAAATCAATATCGTAGGTAAATCTGCACCTGTTCTTATAATCATTGGACGTAAAATATTATCTAAAATAAAAAGAAAAAAACTCCAAATTAAAAGAATCGTTCCTAACGTAACATCATTTTTCCAAAATAACCAAATTATGGCTGGAATTAACACAGGTAATGGGCCTAACTGAACTAAACACAATAAGAACATTAATAACATTAATAACGCAGAATAAGGAATACCTGAAATTACCAGCCCCATTCCAGCTAACATTCCTTGAATAAATGCTGTAACTACAACACCTAATGCAACTGATCTAACAGCCTGCCCTGCTAATAAAACTACTGCATCTCCTGATTGATCCGCTAACCTAAAAGCAAAATATCGTAAAACATGAGCAAGTTTTTCTCCTTTCCAATAAAGAAAAGCACTAAACATTACAGTAAAGATAAGCTGTATAATAAAGTGACCTATTCCTTCTGCACGAGCTACAAAAAAATAAGTTGTTTTTCCTATATATGGTTGTACCTGACTGATTAATAATCCCCCTCCTCCATTTAATATTTTTTGATAAGAAAAAAATAATTTTTTTCCTACAATTGGTAAATCTTGTAGCCAAACCAAATTAGGAAAACTAAAATTTCCAGATATAAAACAATTTACAAAAGGTATACTGCTATCGATTAAACTATTAACTATACATATCACAGGGATAAAAAACAAAAGCAACAATCCTATTGTCATAAAACCTACTGCTAAAAAACGTTTTCCTATTAATATATTTTGAATCTTTAACATAAGAGGCCAAGTTGCTATAACAATCATACTAGCCCATAAAAAACTTAATAAAAAAGGACGAAGCACCCAAAAACTGATAAATATCATTAAAACTATAAACATAAAAGAAAAAACAGACTGCGGTAAATCCATACCTTCTTCTGTATTTTGCATATAAAAAATCATACCTCAATTGTGTTCAAATTATTTTTTATATAAAAAACTGTACTTTACACTTCATAAGAATTAATTTACTATAAAAATAATTAATTTTATTTAAAATATTTTATTAATAAAAAAAGAATATAAAAAATAATTCTTTATACTTTAATATATATATTATATATATTAAATTTAAAAAATATTTTTTAAGTTTGTTATTTAATCTTATTTAAATACTAATTATATCATAATATTACTTTGAAATTAATTTAAAATACCTGCTTTAAACTTAGAAATAATTAAAAAGGAAAATTTTCATGATTGAAAAAAATATCAAATTTAAATCCGATTCATACCATCAATGTAAAAAAATTCATATTACTAAAGCAGCAGAAAAACAAATAAAGCTTCTTATAAAAAAAGATCCTTTAGGGAAAGGAATTAGGATTAACTTAAAAAAAACAGGTTGTGCTGGATTTAAATATGTATTAGAAATAGCAAAAAATAAAAAAGAAAAAGAAATATTTTTTTTGAAAAATGGTTTTAATATATTTATACCAATAAAAGTTATTCCATTTTTAATAGACACTAAAATAGACTTTGTAAAAGAAGGAATGAATCAAATATTTAAATTTAACAATGATAAAATAAAAAAATTTTGTGGTTGTGGAGAAAGTTTCACCTTATCTGAATAAAAATAAATATTTTTATGTATAAGAATAAAATTTATTTATTAAACTTAATATGACATACATTACCAACATATTAAACAATAATTTTTTTTTCCTCTTCTTAAGAGAGTATATTTTCCAAATATTCTATCTTTATAATTAAATTTATATTTAACATTTCTTTCTTTTACATAATTTATATAAATAGCATTCGATAAAATCATATTTCTTGCTTGTCCTTTAGAAGAGGACAATCCTGATTTCACTAGAGCTTCTTGTAAATCATCCGAGCTATCCAAATTAACTGTAGGAATACCATCTTGTTTTAATTGAAAAAAATCAAATTCTGTCATAGCTTCGATATTATTTAAAAAAATAGATTGAGTAATTCTTTCCGCAGAATCACATTTTTCTTTTCCATGTACTAACGTTGTAACATTTTCTGCTAATTTTTTTTTTGCTAAAAATAAATATTTCTCAAAGTTTTTTTTGCTTTCAAAATCATTAATTTCTGAATTTTTTAAAAAAGTAAATTTTCGCAAATAATCATATACGTCAATGTCAGAAACATTAATCCAAAATTGATAAAATTTATATGAACTAGTCTTTTTTGAATCTAACCAAATTGTTCCACTTTCTGTTTTTCCAAATTTTACTCCATTAGAACGCATTAATAAAGGAATAGTTAAACCAAAAACTTTTTTTTTAGTAACTTTTCTAACTAAATTAATTCCAGAAGAAATATTTCCCCACTGATCTGAACCTCCTATTTGAAGAATTACCCCTTTTTTTTGATATAATTTTAAAAAATCATATGCTTGTAACAAACTATAAGAAAATTCAGAAAATGCTATTCCTTGGTCGATCCTTTTAATTCTTCTCTTTACGGATTCTTTATTAATCATTGAATTTATTGAAAAATGTCTTCCTATATTAGATAAAAAATCTAATAGGTTCATTTTTTTAAACCAAGTTAAATTATTTATTATATTTAAATTAGAAAAATTCTTATTTCCTTTGAAAAAATTAGAAATTTGAATCTCAATTTTTTTACTAAATGAATGCATACTAGAAATAGAATTTGATTTTCTAGCTTCTTTTTTAAAACTAGGATCTCCTATTAAGCTAGTTGCTTCTCCTATTAAAAAAACTAATTCATGTCCCTTCTTTTGAAATCTTTTCATGCAAATTAAAGGAAGTAAATGACCTAAATGCAAGCTGTCTGCTGTAGGATCAAATCCACAATACACTTTTATTTTTTTTTCTAAAAAAATCTTTGAACACTCTATTTCTTTAGTTAAATTATGAACTAAACCTCTATTTTTTAATTCAGAAATTATATCGACTTTCACTATTTCCCTCCTAATACCATACAAAAGATCTAAATTAATATTTTTTTAAAAAAATTTTAATATCAAAAATTTTTTATTAATTTATTTAAAATATATAAAAAAATTTAATTTTTTAGTTTAAATAATTTATTTTTTTAGAAAATTCACAAAATTTAAAAATTATACATATATTGCATTTTGGATTTCTTTTTAAACAAATATATCTTCCGTGTAAAACAAACCAAGAATGAGCATAGAATTTAAATTCTATAGGAATCAACTGAACTAATTTTTTTTCCACTATAAAAACATTTTTTCCTGAAACAAAATTAATACGATTTACTACTCTAAAAACATGCGTATCCACAGCAATTGTATTTTTTTTAAATGCAATATTTAAAATAATATTAGCTGTTTTTCTTCCTACACCTGGTAAGTTCATTAATTTTTTTCGAGTATTAGGAACTAACCCTTTATGTTTATTGACTAATATTTTAGAAGTTTTAATTAAATACTGACTTTTAATATTAGATAAACCAACATTTTTTATATGATATTTAATTTTTTCTATTCCAAGATCTAAAATCTGATTGGGTGTATTAGCTATAGAATATAGTTTTCGAGTTGCTTTATTAACCTGATTATCTGTTGTTTGTGCCGATAAAATTACAGAAATTAATAATTCAAATGTAGAAGAAAATATAAGTTCTGTTTTTGGTTTTGGATTATTTCTTTTAAATTCTAATAATATTAGATATCTTTTATGATTATTCATGATTTGTAATTATAAATACAGTTAAACATATGAATTTATTATTTATAATTTAAAATACAATCTATATGTTTAACTCTTTTATTTTTTATTATTCTTTTGATAGATAACAATAAACTTAAAATAAAGAGAGCACCAGGGGGTAAAGTAGCTAATATAAATAATGAAGATGAGTTTATGAATTTACAATAAAGAAAACTAAAATAAGAACCTAATAAGTTATCTACATTAAAAAATATTGTTCCTTTTCCTATTATTTCTCTAAAAATTCCTAATATTACCATAGAAATAGTAGCAGCTACACCTGTCAAAAAAGCGTTAATTACCGATATGTATATCTTTTCTTTGCTTCTTATTTCTTCAGCAGAATGTAAAACAATGCAATTAGTAATAATTAATGGAATAAAAATTCCTAACGATTCATGCAAGCTAAAAGCATAAGCATTTATCAAAAGATCTAAACAGGTTACAATTGAAGAAATAATAATCATATAAATAGGAATACGAAGATCATTTGGAATCCAATTTTTCATACAAGAAATCACAGTATTTGTTAATACCAAAACTATTATTGTGGATATACCTAGTCCCAACGCATTGGATGCATTAGTTGTAATAGCTAATGTAGGACACAATCCTAATAATTTATCCAAAATAATATTTTTTTTCCAGATTCGATAAAAAATTTTATTTTTCATTAATTTATTTTTTTTTATTATTACAGGTTTCAAAAAACTGACTGTTTTTTTGTTTTGATATAAATATCACAGAATTTTTAATTTGATTAATCACTGCTCGAGGTGTTATACTTGCTCCAGTAAACTGATCTATTACACCTCCATCTTTTTTTAAAGCAAATTTTCCCTTTGAAATTAAACTAAATACATTCATATCAGAAAAATAAGTAATCCAATTAGATACTTTTGAATCAATCTTATCACCTAATCCAGGCGTTTCATAATGTTCTAATATTCTAACACCAAAAATTTTTCCTAAAAAATCACTTCCTACTATCATTTTAATTGATCCAGAATATCCATCTAATGCTATTGACTCTACTATCATTCCATATAATTCATTTTTTTTTTTAATTATCCAAATATGATGTTTTTTTTTATCTCCAAGTAACTTGTTAGAAGTTACATAACAATTATATTGTATATTCTTACTATCTTTTTCATTATTTACAATTATTTTTAAAATTTTTTTTTGTTTTTCTTGAACGTTTTTATAAATAATAGGTTTTGTATTTTCATACACAAAAGCTGTAATTCCTGAAAAAAAAATAGCAAAAAAACCAATTTTTATAACATTTGAAATTGTTTTCATTAACATTTTTAATTATTCTTTAGTTCCGTAAACAAGAGGTTGAGTATAATATTCTAATAAAGGAACTAACATATTAGCAATTAATATAGAAAAAGCCATTGCGTCTGGATATCCACCAAATGTACGAATGACCCATTCTAAAATACCAATTACTATTCCAAAAATAACTTTTCCCATATTAGTACAGCATGTAGTTACAGGATCTGTTGCTATAAAAAATGCACCTAACATAGTTGCTCCTGAAAATAAATGTACATATGGAGAAATTGACTGCTCTTTAAGAAACACCCATCCTAATTCGGATATTGAAATAAATGTTATTAAAAATGAAAAAGAAATCCTCCAATTAATAATTTTTTTATAAATTAAAAATAAACCTCCTAAAAAAAAAGCAATATTAACGTTTCTAGAAATCAAAAAATTAAAGAAACAATATTCATTTTGTTTTTTTAAAAAATTTAAAAAAAAACTTTTGTTTTCATGTTTATAACTTCTGAAATAATCTAAAGGAGTAGGTTGAGTTATAAAATCAATTTTATGTATAGAATCTGAAAAATTTTTCCAATAATTAATAAAATTATTTGACATAATACTTTTTATAATTTCAGAAATATGAATATATTCAGCAATATATTTGTAAGGTATAACTAGATAAGTCATGAAATCTGGAAAAGAAATTAATAATATTGCATATCCAACCATTGCAGGATTGAATATATTTTTTCCAAATCCACCGTACACTTCTTTAGCTAAAACAATAGCACAAAAAACACCTACTACATTAATCCACCAAGATGATAAAGAAGGTATACTAACACCTATTAAAATTCCTGTAATAATATAAGAAAAATCTTCAAATATATCTTTTACATTTTTTTTTTTTAATTTTAAAATAATTATTTCTAATATAATAGCTGTAATTATGGATATTGTTATTTGAATTAACGTACTATAATGATCATAATAAGATTTTGTTAAAATTCCAGGAATCATAGCTATGATCACATAAATCATAATCTGATTTACATTATTTTTTCTATAAATATAGGGAAAACTTATCATATTAATTACTTTTTTATCAAATAAAAATATTAATTTTGAATTATAGATAAAAAATAAAATACAAATTCATTAAATATTTCCTTTAACTAGTTTTAAACTATAATAGAAATTATATTTTTTTTCTTAATTTTACACGTAAAAATGCATCTTGAACATATTTTCTTTTATCTTTTTTCGTTTTAAACAAACTTTTTTCTTTATAAAATTCATATTTCATTTTTTTATTATTTTTTTTATCTGTAGGAAAAAAATTATTATTTCTTTTTCTAATTAATTTTCTCTCCGTATGTTGTTGAAAACGAATTTTTAATTGCTTAGTAAATAATTTCTCTTTATTTTTTGTTTGTACTATTTTTTTTTCTTTTTTATAGTATTTTACTAATGAAATGTTGCTAGGACAAACTAATTCACAATTTTTGCATTCAATACAAGCATCAATATGATATTCTTTTGTTTTAGCATGATTCTTTTCTTTGATATACCAATATAGCTTTTGAGGTAATAAATTTACAGGACATACTTCTGAACATTTTGAACAAAAAATACATTCTTTTTCTATTTTTTTATAATTATTTTTAGAACCAAAAAATATTGCAATACAATTCGTACTTACAGAACAATAAGAAAGCGCACTGTTATTTATTTTTAAACCCATTATGGTACCATTGATTAAAATATTTTTTATTCTTTCATTAGCCATGCAACACGTATCTACAATATGTTTAATAGGTGTACCTATTCGCACTATTATGTTTCCTTTTTTTATTAAAGAAGATGTTCCGGTGACCGTAACAACTCGCTCTGTAAATGCTTCTCCATTTATTATTGATCTTTTAATGGCATATATTGTTCCAACATTATGTACTATAATTTTAAAATGAAACGATCGAAAACCTTTTTTAATCTCTATTCCAAATATTTTCTTAATTAATAACTTTGAACTTCCTAAAGGATATGTTGATGGAAGAATGCATAAATTAAATGTAGAACTCTTTAAAATTGCTTTTTTTAAAATTTGAATACATTGTATATTGTTTTCAGATATAGCAAAAATCACTTTTTTTATGCATAAAATATGCATAAGAATTTTACATCCTAAAAAAATTTCATCAATTTTTTTAAGTATCAAAATACTATCTGAAGATATAAATGGATCACTTTCGATACCGTTAATAACTAATGTTTTAACTTTATATTTAATAGCTAAACGTAATTTTAAAAATGACGGAAATCCCGATCCTCCTAATCCTAAAATTCCTGCTTTATAAATTTGATTTATTAAAGTTGAAGCTGAGTAAGCATAATACTTGGTTAATAATTTTAATTTTTTCCAAGAGTCTTTTTTATCCGGATATATAATTATATTTTTTATTTTTATAAAAGAAGATTTTTTAAAAATATCTGAGGAATACTCTATTTTTATATATCCTGAAGTAGAAGCATTAATAGGAACAGTTAAATAATTTCCTTTAATTAATAATTGCCCTCTTAATACAAAATCACCAGATTTAATACATATTTGTTTTTTATGTACCAATGTATTTGGCAAACTTATTTTTAAATAAGTTGGAATAGAATTTTTTTTTAAATAAGAATTAACAGATAAATATCTTCTTGAAAAAAGATTAATTCCTGAAACTAAAAAATTTTTTTTTAAAAAAAATAACTTTAATTCTAAAAATTTTTTTTTAAAGAATTGAATGATTCGTATTATCATAGCTTCTTACTTTTTATACAATTCATAGGACATATAGAAACACATAAATCGCAACCTGTACAAAATTTTTGTAATACAGTATGTAAAAACCCAAATGAACCAACAATTGCATCTATTGGACATACATCTAAACATTTTGCACAACCTATACAATTTAGTTCATCAATATAAACGGTATGATTTATAAGTTTAGAATAATTTTTTTTATCTTGAAAAAAATTTTGATCAATATTAATTTTTAAAATTTTTGCTATCTTTAAATAAATTTTACGTCCTCCAGGAACACACTTATTAATATCTTCTTTCTTTTTTAAAATAGCTTCAGCATATGGATAACAACCTGGGTACCCACATTGTCCACACTGTGTTTGAGGTAATAAATTATCTATCTTTTCTGCAAATTTACTTTTTTTTACTAATAAAAAAATAGAAAAAAAACTTAAACATACTCCTAGTAATGCACTTAAAATAGTAAAAAAAAACATCGCTAATAATATATTAAACATCATAATTTTATTAATCCGTTAAATCCCATAAAAGCTATTGAAATTATAGCAGCAGTTACAAGAGAAACCGGAACCCCTTCAAATACAAACGAAATATTAGTTCTAGAAATTCTATTTCGAAGACTAGAAAATATAGTGATAACTATAAAAAATCCTATAGATGAACTAGCTCCTTGAATAAAATTTTCTAAAAATGAATAATTTAATTTTGAACTAACTAAAGGAACCGCTAAAATAGCACAGTTAGTTGTTATTAAAGGTAAAAATATTCCTAATGAATTATACATTTTAAAACTCATCGAACGAATAATTATTTCTAACAACTGAACACTAACTGATATTAATAATATATAAAACATAGTATTTAAATATGTTAAATCAAATGGTTTTAAAATAAAATAATTAATTATCCATGAAAAAATTGAGGTTAACATAATAACAAAAATTGTTGCATATCCTATTCCAATGGAATTTTTTATTTTTTGAGAAACACCCATGAATGGACACATTCCTAAAAATTTTGATAACACAAAATTATCGATTAAAATATTACTAATGAAAATCCAAAAATATTCTTTCACAAATTTTACCTAAAAAAATACATAATTTTTATACATACTAAATAAAATTATTAAAAATCTTTAATTTTTTATAAAATTTTTTTTGATTTGACTAATGTATTTACTGTAGAAACAATAGTTTGTGTAAAAAAATCTACTTCTAAATTTAAATAATCATCTTTTTTTTTATCCTTTATGGTAGTTATTCTTAATGTTTCTGGAATTAAACATATACAAAAACTATTTTTTTTTATTTTTGCTATAGTTAAACTAATTCCATCTATACAAATAAACCCTTTATAAAAAATAAATTGCATAACATTACTATTTAATACTGTTAACCACATTACATAACTTTCATTTTCATTTTTAATTTTTTTAACTTTAACCATAGTAATAATATGCCCAGAAACTATATGTCCTCCTATTTCATCTCCAAATTTAGCTGCCCTTTCAAAATTTACGTATTCTCCTATTTTTAAATATTTTAAATTTGTATTGTTTAAAGTTTCTTTAATAACATTAAAACTAACATAATTCTTATTAATTTTAGAGACTGTAAGACAACATCCATTATGTGAAATTGAATTTCCTAATCTTAAATTTTTTATTTGATATTTTTTAAATTTAAAAATATATATAAAACATTGCTCTTCTTTTTTAATTTCTACTAATTTAGTGCGCCCATGTACAATACCAGAAAACATAATTTTTACCTCTAAATTTTTTATTTAAAAAAATAAATATATTTAAATTTAAGATTTTTTATTTTATTTAAAATTCAATTAATGTTATCATAAAGATAAAAAATTTTGCGTTTATAGCTCAGCCTGGTTAGAGCATCTTTATGACATGAAGAAGGCCAGTGGTTCAAATCCACTTAAACGCACACAGAGTTATTTAAAAATAATAATAAATTAATTTATAATTTAAATAATATGAAAATTCTCGAAAAAAAAATTAAAAAAAGTCAAAAATTTTTAGTTGCATATAGCGGTGGATTGGATTCCACTGTATTATTACATAAATTATTAGAATTTAAAAAAAAATATTCATCGATAAAATTTCGTGCTATTCATATTAATCATAATTTGCATCCTCTTTCAGGTTTTTGGGCTAAATTTTGTGAAAAAGAATGTTTAAAGTTAGGTATAAATTTAACTATCAAAAAAATATTTTTATCTAAAAAAACAGGTATAGAAGAACAAGCAAGAAATTTGAGATATCAAGAAATAATTAAACATGCTGTTGATAATGAAATAATTCTTACTGCACATCATTTAGATGATCAAATTGAAACTTTTTTTTTGCATTTAAAACGAGGAAGCGGCTCAAAAGGTCTTTCTGGAATATCTGAAGTAATTCAACTTTCTAAAAATAAAATAGTTCGACCTTTTTTAAAAATTAAAAAATCTCAGCTAAAAAAAATAGCTATTAAAAATCAATTAATCTGGATCGATGACCCCAGTAATAAAAATATTAAGTTTGAAAGAAATTTTCTAAGAAAAGAAGTGATTCCTAAATTAAAAAAAAGATGGCCTTTCTTTTTAAAAAATTGTTATAAAAGCATGCATATTTTTAAAGAACAAGATTTAATCATAAACGAACTAATAACTGAAAAAATAAAAAATTTATCTTTAATAAATAATGGTATTGATATTTTTAAATTAAAAAAAACAAATAAACTCATTCAAAAAATTATATTAAGGCATTGGATTAAAAAAAATAGCTTAATTTATCCCACCAATATCTTTATAAAACAAATATTTACTCAACTAATACTAAATGATACTAAAAAAAATATAAAAATATGTTGGAAAAATTTTGAAATTCAAAAATACAATAATATTTTATATTGGACTAAAAAATCTTCTTCTATTAAAAAAAAAGTTTTATTTTGGAAAAATTTAAAAAATTCAATAAATTTACCAAATAATTTAGGAAAATTAATTATTAATAAATTAGGAATGAATATTCCATTTCCCAAAAAAAAAGAAAATATATACATTCGTTTTTATGTAAAAAAAAATGAAAAAATTTTTCTTTCTCAAAGAAAAAAAACAACCATAAAAAAAATATGGCAAATGTACAAAATACCTCCTTGGTTAAGAAATAAAATTCCTCTTTTATATTATAATAACGAATTAATTAGCGCTTTAGGTATATTTGTTACTTATAAAAAAAAAATCAACTCAAATTTTTCTATTTCTTGGTTTTCTTCAATAAAAGAAAAACAAAAAAAATTTCTTTTTTAATTATTTAAATCAATATAAAATATATTAATTATATTATTTTTTTTTTTTATAAAAAAAATTAGAATTAGATATTTCTAATCGATTATACAAAGGAGAAAATAAAGAAATCTTATGACTAAGCAAAGGAATAGAAATCTCTTTCCATAACAATTTTATATTTAAAAATTTTTCAACTTTTAAAAATAAATCAGGTAAAACAGGAGCTAACCATATTATAATAATCCTAAATAAATTAATTCCCATAGAACATATTGATTGTAATTTTAAACTTTTAGAATTAATTTTAGCAATTACCCAAGGAGATTGTTCTGTAATATATTTATTTGCTAAATCAGCAAAAAACATAATTTTTTTAATCGCTAAAAAATATTCCCTTTTTTTATAAAATTCTCCAATTACATGAGATTCTTTACAAAATAAAAAAAATAATTTCGGTTCATCTATATTTTCAGATAATAAATTATTAAAATTAAGATTAATAAATCTAGCATTCCTAGATGCTAAATTAATGACTTTATTAATTATTTCTGAATTAAACCTCTGCACTAAATCTTTTAAATCAAACTCTATATCTTCTATAGTAGAAGACAATTTACTAGCATAGTAATACCTTAAACTATCAGTATTAAAATGTTTAATCCAATCAGATGCTTTTATAAAAGAATTTTTAGATTTTGAAAATTTTTTCCCATTATTAGTTAAGTATCCATGAACAAAAATTTTTGTAGGTTTTCTAAAAGAACTAGCTTCTAATATAGCAGGCCAAAATAAACTATGAAAGTAAATAATATCTTTTCCTATAAAATGATATAATTGGGTATTAGAATTTTTTTTCCAGAATTCATCAAAATTAATGCTGTTATTTTTATCGCATAAATTTTTAAAAGTACTTATATAACCAATTGGTGCGTCTAACCAAACATAAAAATATTTGTTTAAGAAATTTGGTATTTTAAATCCAAAATAAGGCGCATCTCTTGAAATATTCCAATTTTTTAAACCATTTTTAAACCATTCTTTAGTTTTGTTCATTACTGATTTCTGTAATACTCCAGATGCTATCCAAGATTTTAGTATTTTTGTAAATTTTTTTAATTTAAAAAATAAATGAGTAGATTTCTTAATAATTGGAGTTACGTTAGAAATAACTGATTTTGGATTAATAATATCCATTGTTGAATAAATAGATCCACATTTTTCGCAATTATCTCCATATTGATCAATCGCTAAACAAATTGGACAAGTTCCTTTTATATAGCGATCAGGTAAAAATATGTTTTTTTTAGTATCATATAATTGATTAATAACTTTTGTTTCAAATAATTTTTTTTTATTTAGTTCAAAATAAATTTTTTTTAAAAAAGAATAATTTTCTTTACTATGAGTTAAGTAATAATTATCATACGAAATATTAAAATTTAATAAATCTAATTTATGTTGTTTATAACTATTTAAAACTAATTTTTCCGGAGTTATGTTTAATTTTTCAGCATTTAACATGGTTGCTGTACCATGACTGTCATCAGCTGAAATAAACCATATTTTTTTTTCTTGCAATCTATGATATCTCACCCAAATATCTGCTTGAATATGTTCTAACATATGGCCTAAATGTATAGGACCATTAGCATATGGGAAAGCACAAGTAACTAATATTTTTTTTTCTTGATTGATCATTTTTCACCATTATGTATTTTATGTAAAATTAAATATTTTAAATAATTAATATATTTTATATAATAATTATTATTTTTATAAAAAAGATATTAAATAAATGAAGCCTCTTAATGTACTAACTATTGCTGGAACAGATCCTACAGGAGGAGCTGGAATTCAAGCAGATATAAAAACTATTTCTGCTTTAAAAGCTTATAGTGCTAGTGTTATTACAGCTATTGTTGCTCAAAATACTTGCTCAGTCCAATCAATTTTATCTCTTGATAGTAAATTAGTTTTAACACAATTAAATTCTGTTTTAAATGATGTAAAAATCAATAGTTGTAAAATTGGAATGGTAGGAAATTCAGAAATTATTAAATCTATTTCTAAAAAATTAGAGAAAACTGAATTATCTTGTATAGTATTAGATACTGTTATGTATACAAAAAATGGATTTCCTCTGTTATCAAAAAATTCAATTAACACACTAACTAATTATTTAATACCTATTTCTTCAATTATTACCCCTAATTTATTAGAAGCTTCGATTTTATTGAATTGTAAGATAGCTCAATGTGAAGATGATATGCAAATTCAGGGAAGAAAATTATTAAAGTTAGGAAGTAAAGCTGTTTTATTAAAAGGTGGCCATTTAAATAACATTAACTGTCCTGACTGGTTATTTACTAATAAAATTGAAAAAAGATTTTCTATTAAAAAAATTAACACCCTTAATACTCATGGTACAGGATGTTGTTTATCTTCAGCATTAGCCACTATCAAACCCCATTATGAAAACTGGATAGATCCAATTAAAAAAGCCAAAAAATGGCTACAAGGAGCTATTTTAAATTCTAACAAATTATCTGTTGGAAACGGAAGAGGCCCTGTTCACCATTTTTACAAATGGTGGTAAATATGCTTTAATTAAATAATAAATAATTAAAAAAATTATTTATTATTTAATCTTTATCAATACGACTTACTATTATACTATCTTGAAGATAATATTTTGCTTTATTCTTAGAACTATAAGGATGCATTACTGATTGAGATAACGTTTCAAAACTTAAAGCTGCTATAAACATCCCAGGTCTTAAAGCTAATTTTATGTTTCCTGAATTAAAAAATTCTAAAACTATATTTCCTTTCCAACCTGGGTCTACTCTATGAGAAGTTGCATGAATCATTAGTCCTAATCGAGCCAATGAAGATCTTCCATCTAACCAACCTACTAAATTATCTGGAATACTAAAATTTTCTAAAGTAGTAGCTAAAATAAACTCTTTCGGGGATATATAAAATACTTCATTGTTTTTAATGAAAATTTCATTACTTACATTTTTTTCTATCTCTAAAGCAATATCTTTACTTTTAGCACTTAAATCAATAAAAGAATCTTTTGTATTATTAAATTTTCTAAATTTATTTCCTAAACGAATATCAACTGTTACTCCAGTTATTGAAGATTCATTTGGAAAAGGAGTTATAACTAACTTTTTCTCTTTTAACCATTTTTTTATTTCTTCATCACATAAACGCATAATTCTATTCCTATATTTTTTGTAATCTATTTTTTTATAACATTTTAAAAAAATATTTTGTATTTACAACTTAATACTATTTCTTTGAAAAATTTAATTCTTTAAAATTACCAGAGATTTATATCTCTGGAACCTTAAAGAAAAAACATATATTTTTATGTATCAAAATTTCTATATTTAAAATTTTAAATAAACTAAAAAAATTAACTTAACCAGTTTGTATGAAAACTTCCTTTTTTATCTATACGTTTATATGTATGTGCTCCAAAAAAATCTCTTTGTGCTTGAATTAAATTAGCTGGCAAAAATTCTGAACGATAAGTATCGTAATATGATATAGCTGAAGAAAAAGCTGGGATTGGTATTCCATGTTTTACTGAAAATGAAACAATGTTTCTTAAATCAACTTGATATTTATTAGCAATATTTTTAAAATATGAAGTTAAAAGTAAATTAATAACTAGTTTTTTTTCAGAGTAAACATCAGTTATTTTTTGTAAAAAATCGGCTCTAATAATACATCCTGCTCGGAAAATTTTAGCTATTTTCCCATAATTTAAATTCCAATTATATTTTTCAGATGCTTTTTTTAATTGTGAAAATCCTTGAGCATAAGAAATAATTTTTCCTAGATACAGTGCTTTTCTTATCTTTTCTATAAAAATTTTTTTTTCATCATTTAAAGAAAAATTCTTTTCTGGACCTTTTAATTTTTTTGAAGCTAGAACTCTCTGATTTTTTAAGGAAGATAAATAACGAGAAAAAACAGAAGTAGTAATTAAAGATAAAGGTTCTTCAAGATTTAAAGCATCCTTAGATACCCATTTACCAGTTCCTTTATTTTCAGCGTTATCACGTATCATATCAATTAAATCGTTATTTTTTTCATCTTTTTTCAAAAAAATATATTTAGTAATATCTATCAAATAACTATTAAGTTCTCCTTTATTCCAATCAGAAAAAACATCAGAAATTTCTTTATTATTTAATCCTAATACAGATTTTAATAAAAAATATGCTTCTGAAATTAATTGCATATCTCCATATTCAATTCCATTATGAATCATTTTAACATAATGCCCAGAACCATTTGGACCTATATAAGTCACACATGATTCATTATTAAATTTTGCAGAAATTTTTTTCAGCATTGGAGCAACTAAATTATAAGTTTTTTTTGAACCTCCTGGCATAATCGAAGGACCTTTCAACGCTCCCTCTTCCCCTCCAGATATTCCCGCTCCAATAAAATTAATTCCTATTTTAGATAATTCCTTATCTCTCCGAATTGTATCAAGATAAAAAGTATTTCCTCCATCTATTAAAACGTCTCCTTTTTTTAGCAAAGGAATAATGCTAGAAATAGTTTCATCAGTAGCTTTTCCTGCTTGAACCATTAAAAAAATACATCTAGGATTTTTCAAAGAATTAATAAATTCAGAAAGATTAAAATATGGAAATAACTTTTTTTCTTTATTTTCTAATATTACTTTTTTAGTTTTTTCTTTACTTCTATTAAATATAGATACTAAATAACCTTTACTTTCAAGGTTTAAAGCTAAATTTTTTCCCATTACTGACATGCCTATTACACCAATATCTTTTTTTAACATAATTATCCTCTACAAACTAAATTGACTATTCTTTTAATTAAAATTTACTAAATTTTATTTTTTAAAAAAATCTATATTAATAAAAATTAATTATTAAGTTTTTTTATAAAAAATATCATTTTTTTTTGATCGACTTATTAAATTTTTAATAACAGTATTTAGATTTAAATTACTTTTTTTTAATAAAACTAACAAATGAAAAATTAAATCTGAAGACTCATTAATTAATTCTTTTTTATTTTTTGAAATTGAAGCAATAACAACTTCTACAGCTTCTTCTCCAACTTTTTGAGCAATTCGATGCATTCCTTCTTTATATAGTTTCTTTGTATATGAGTTTTCTAAACCACATTTTTTTTTGTTTTCTAATATTTTTTCTAAAGAATATAAAAAAGAAAAAAAAGTATGTTTACTATTAAAACAACTTTCTTGTTTTAAATGACATGTATCTCCCAAAGGTGATACTAATATCAAAATTGCATCAGTATCACAATCTAAAAATATTTTTTTTACTTTTAAATAGTTTTGGGAAGTTTCTCCTTTAGTCCATAATCTTTTTTTAGTACGAGAATAGAATGTAACTAATTTTGTTTTTTGAGTTCTTAATAATGCTGATTTATTCATATATCCATGCATTAATACAGTTCCAGAATATTGATTCTGAATTACTACTGGAACAAAATCATTAACTTTTTTCCAATTTATTTTAAGGTATAAATCTTTATTTTCTAACATTTTCTAACTTCTATTCCTCTATCAAATAAAAATTGTTTAAGTTTTCTGATATTAATAAGATTTCTATGAAATACAGAAGCAGCTAGTGCTCCTTCAACATCACACTCACTAAATACCTTATAAAAATCTTTCATTTTTCCAGCACCACCAGAAGCAATTAATGGAACTTTACACACTTTTCTAACTTTTATTAATTGTTTTAAATCATATCCTTTCATCATACCATCTTGATTCATCACATTTAACACAATCTCTCCAGCGCCTCTACTTTGTACTTCTTGTACCCATTTTACAGTTTCTAGGCTAGTAGTTTTTGATTTTTTAGGATCCCCTGTGTATTTTTTTACACGATATACTTTATCAATATGATCAAACCAAGAATCAATTCCTACTACTACACATTGAACACCACAATATTCTGCTATTTTATTAATTAAATTAGGATTTATTATTGCTGGAGAATTAATAGATATTTTATCTGCGCCTAAAGAAAGAATTTTCAATGCTTGATTTAAACTAGTTATTCCTCCGGCAACACAAAATGGTATATTAATTATTTTTGCAATTTTAGACACCCAACTTCTATCTATTAATCTATCTTTTGTAGATGCTTCAATATCATAAAAGACTAATTCATCAGCTCCTTCCTCAATATATTTTTTTATTAGAGGTATAATACTGCCCATTACTTTATGATTCAAAAATTGTATTCCTTTAACAACTAAATTGTCTTTTACATCTAAGCATGGAATGATTCTTTTTGATAGCATTGCTCTGCCTCTAATAATGTAAATTTATTCTCTAATAATGCTTTTCCTACAATAATTTTTTTAATTCCATTTTTTTTTAAAATTAAAATATCTTCTAATGAACCTACCCCTCCAGAAGCCTGAAATTCAATATGTTGAAATTTTTTTGAAATTTCTTTATATAATGAAAAATTCGGACCAGATAAAGTTCCATCTTTAGATATGTCGGTACATAATACATGCTTTAAACCAAAGGGAGAAAATTCAGCAATAATGTGTTCTAAACTTATACCAGTTCTTTTTTTCCATCCAGAAATAACGACTTCTTTAAAAAAATTACTGTGAATATATACATCAATAGCTAAAGTTATTACTTTTGGTCCATATTTTTTAAACCATTTTTTTGTTTTATTCATATTATTTAATGCCGATGAACCTATTACTACTCGTTTTGCTCCAAACTCTAACAAAGTTTCTATATCCTTAGAGTATTTTATTCCACCTCCTATTTGAAAAAAATTTGAATTTTTTATTAGTAATTTTTTTAAAAAAAATGTTTGTTTACTATTATAGTTTCTTGCTCCATCAAGATCTACTAAATGCATCATTTTTACTTTATGAGTTCGATATTTATTAACATAATATTGAACATCTTTATTATACTCTTTTACCTGACTATATTTTCCTTGGTACAAACGAACTACTTTTTCTTTTATTATGTCGATAGATGGAATAATCATATTATATCTCTAAAAAATTTTTTATTAGTTTAGACCCTATGGAGCCTGATTTTTCTGGATGAAATTGAACGCCAAAAAAATTATTTTTTTGTATAGCCGCGGAAAAATTAATTCCATAATTTGACTTACAAATAGTGTATTTGTTTATTGGTAAAGCATAACTATGTAAAAAATAAAATCTTTCTTTTCTATCAATGTTTTTAAATAAAATATTTTCATTATCCCAATTTATTACATTCCAACCATTATGTGGTAAAGCAATACCTTTAGCTTTTATGCGAATTACTTTAATATGAAAAATATTCAACATTTTTACGTCTAAACATTCTTCACTAATACGACATAATAATTGCATTCCTAAACAAATTCCTAAAACTGGTTTTTTATAATTTTTGATAAATGAATATAAATTATTTAATTTAATTTGCTGCATTGCAGCCATGGGTGTTCCTACTCCAGGTATAAATAATTTATCTGATGTAGATAATTCATCAATATTCGAGCTAATAATTACGTTAAATCCTAATTTCTTAATAGAATACTTTAAAGAAGCTAAATTAGCACATCCTGTATCAAGTATCATAATATTCATTATAAAATACCTTTTGAACTAGGTACAACATTCCCATTAATTTGAAAAGCTTGTCTTAAAGCAACACCAAACGACTTAAATAAACTCTCTGCTATATGATGATCATTTTTTCCTTTTCCCTTTAAATGTAATGTTATACCCATTGAATGAGTTAAAGAATAAAAAAAATGCTCTATCATTTGAGTGCTTAAAGATCCTATATATTGATAAGAAAATTTTGCTTTAAAAACAAGATATGGTCTTCCTGAAATGTCTACTATACAAGAAGATAAACTTTCATCCATAGGAACATATGATCCAAATCTATTTAATCCTTTTTTATCTTTTAATGCTTTTTTTAAAACTAAACCTAATACTATTCCTGTATCTTCTACAGTATGGTGGTCATCTACTTTTATGTCTCCAATTACTTTTATTCTTCCTGAAATTCTTGCATGTACAAAAATTTGTTCTAACATATGATCAAAAAAATTAATTCCTGTATAAATATCATTTTCTCTTTTTTCATCTATCCATACTTCTACTTCAATTTTAGTTTCTTTTGTGTTTCGGGTTACTTTGAATGTCCTTTTTTTTTCATTAAGAATAATATTATGAGTTATTTGATCCCAATCCAATTTTTCGTTATTATAATGTAGACCTGTAATCCCTATATTTTCTGCAAATTTCATATCACTTTCCCGATCTCCAATAACATAACTTTCTCTAAATAGTATTTTTTTATTTAGTAAAAATTCATTTACTAACTTAGTTTTAGGTTTTCTACATTCACAATTTTCCATCTCTTTATGAGGACAAATTAATATTTTTTCAAAAAAAATACCTTGCGAATTAAAAATATTCATTATAAAATTATGCGTTTTGTTAAAATCTTGAAAAGAAAATGAAGAACTACCAAGACCATCTTGATTTGTAACCATAACTAAATTATATTTTTTTTTCTGTAAAAAAATTAAAGAAGGAATAACATTTTTTTCTAATTTAATTTTATCTAATCTATCAACTTGAAAATTATCCTTTGGTTCAGATATCAATGTTCCGTCTCTATCAATAAATAAAAATTTTTTATACATATTTACTCTCAATAATAATCTTAATAAAAATTATAATTTTAATGAATTCAAAGATTTAATTAATATTAAACATTCGTTTTTAGTTCCAATAGAAATTCGTAAATATCTTTTTAAATTTGTTTTTTTACTTTGATCTCGAAGTATAATTCCTTTGTTCCAAAGAAATGTAAACACTTTATGTGAAGAGTAAAATTTTACTAAAATATAATTAGCATCACTGTCATATATTTTTTCTACTAAAACATTTTTTTTTAAAGATTCTATTAACCAATTTTTATTTTGGTTTAATAAAACTACATTTTTTTTAATAATGTCAATGTTCTTTTTACTCAATGCCTCCTCTGCTATATCTGAAGTAGGAATAGATATAGGATAAGGTGGGATTATTTTAGACAATATCTTGATTATTTTTTTATTGCTTACAAGAAAACCACAACGTAGACCTGCTAAAGAAAAAGCTTTTGATAATGTTCTTAATATAACTAAATGAGAATATTTATGTATCCAGGAAGAAATATTCTTATCGTAACAAAATTCAATATATGCTTCATCTACTACCACAATTGCTCTCTTATAAGCAATTTCTAATATTTTCTTTATCGATTGAATACTAAAACAATTTCCAGTAGGGTTATTTGGTCTACATAAATAAATTATTTTTACATTTTTAATATGTAATTTGATATTTAATATATCAAGATCCCAATTCTTTAATAATGGGACTTGCTTAACATTAATTCCCATTATTTTAGCAGTGACTGAATACATATCATAAGTAGGTGGAAAAATCATAATTGAATCTTTTTCTGGAATACAAAATGTTCTACTCAACAAATCTATCCCTTCATCAGATCCTCTAGTTACTAATATGTTTTTAAAATTAACATTTGAATAACTAGCATATTTTAATATAAGATTTTTTGGTTGACATTCAGGATATCTATTTAAATTATTTCTTTTTATCGTATTTTCAATAGAAAAAGGTGATTCATTAGCATTTAACCATATGCTACCTTTTCCTCCAATTCTTCTAGCAGATTGATAAGGAATGATCTTTCGTAAATGAGGTTGAACTAATTTTTCAATATTAAATATCATAATTTTCCTTTAACGAGTCAAAGCTATCTATTCTAACTTGTACTGCGTTGGAATGCTCAATCATATTTTCTTGTTTAGCTAAAGTTTGAATAGTAAATGATAGGTCTTTTAATCCTTCTTTAGTTAATTCTTGTACTGTAATTTGTTTTTGAAAATCTGATACTGATAATCCAGAACGTGTATTCACAGAACCTGAAGTAGGTAAAACATGATTAGTTCCTGATGCATAATCTCCAGCAGAAACAGGTGACCATTTTCCTAAAAAAATTGAACCTGCATTTTTAATATTGCTTAATTCTTTTTTAGGTGAATTCGTTTGAATAATTAAATGTTCTGGACCATATCTATTTACTATATTAATACACTCATTCATATTTTCTGAATAAATTATTCGACTATTCATAATTGAATTTTTAATTACATGAAAATCAGAAAAAGAATTTAATTTTTTTAATAAAATAGATAAAGTTAATGTAGCTATTTTTTTACATGTAGTAACTAATAAAACTTGAGAAGAAGAACCATGTTCTGCCTGAGAAAATAAATCTGCAACAATAAATTCAGGGTTAGCTGTATAATCAGCGAGCACTAATAATTCTGATGGTCCAGCAATCATATCAATATCAACATTATGAAAAGATTTACTTACCTGCAATTTTGCCTCAGTAACGTATACATTTCCCGGTCCAAAAATTTTATCAACTTTTGGAATTGTTTCGGTTCCAAATGTTAATCCTGCTATAGCTTGAGCACCACCAACTTGAAATACTTTATGTACTCCACATAATTTTGCTACATATAATAATTCATCAGAAATCGGAGGGGGGGAGCAAATAAAAATGTTTTTGCATCCGGCAATTTTAGCTGGTATTGCTAACATTAAAGCCGTAGAAAATAAAGATGTAGATCCACCTGGAACATACAACCCTACTGATTGAATTGGGACTACTAATTTAGAACATTTAATTCCAGGTTGTGTTTCCACTTCTTTTCTTGAGTTATTTTGTAACTTATGAAATAAGTTTATATTTTTAAAAGCAATTAGAATAGATTTTTTGAAATTATCTTGTATATTTAATGAATCAATAGAAATATTCTCTTGATTTAAGAAAAAATTGTTTGTTTCAACTTTATCAAATTCTTTAGTATATTTTGTAATTGCTCTATCACCAAACTGTTTAATATCATTGATGATGTTAGCTACAGTTTTACTAACTACATTTGAATTTTTTAAATGAGGTCTAATTAGAATTCTTTTTTTTTCTTCTGAATTTAATTTTTCCCAAAAAATAACATTTCTTTGTATCATTTTATTTATTCCATCATTTTTTCAATTGGTAAAACTAATATTGAACTAGCACCTAAATTTTTTAATTTTTCCATAGTTTCCCAAAATAAAGTTTCGCTACTAACCATATGCATAGCTACTTTTGTTTTATCGTTTGCTAATTTTAAAATCGTTGGATTTTCAGCGCCTCGTAATAGTGAAATAACTTTTTCTAATTTAGAGATTGGAGCATGCAACATAATATATTTAGATTCTCTTGCCTTAATTACTCCTTGAATACGTGTAATTAATTTATTAATTATATTCTCTTTAAAATCAGAAATTTTTCCTAGTTTACTAATAAGACAAGCGGAAGAAACATAAACAGTTTCTACTTCATGTAATCCATTTTCTTTAAGAGTAGCTCCAGTAGAAACTAAATCACATATAGCATCGGCTAAATTTAATCTTGGTGCTACTTCTACTGATCCATTTAGTGAACATAATTTAAACTGAATTTTTTTTTTATCTAAAAAATTTTTTAATAAATTAGGATAAGATGTAGCAATCCGTAAATTTTGAAAGTATTCAATACCAGAATATTTTATATTTAATGGTACAGATAAAGATAGTCTACACGTTCCGAAATCAAGATCACACAATACATTATATAAATTTTTTTTTAATTTTTCTTTTCTACTTAAAAAGTTTTCTTTTAATACGTTTTTTCCTACAATTCCTAAGTCCACAACTCCTTCGATAACTAACTCTGGAATATCATCATCTCTAACATACATAATATCAATAGGCATATTTTCAGCAAATGCAATTAATCCTTTTTGTTGTAGATTAATTTTAATTCCACAACGAGTTAATAATTTTTTAGAATCATCACTTAATCTTCCTGATTTCTGCATAGCTATTCGAACACGACAATTTTTTTTTATCATTTTTCTCTCTTATTTCTAAAAATTAATAAATTTTTTTAAAAAAATACATTTTTATAAAAAAATAAAAAAGTTATTACCTTATTATAAATAAATAATTAATTAAAACTTAATAAATTACCATTTAAAATAAAAATTTTTTTAAATTAATAAAAAAATGATTTTCTTTTAAAAAAATGAAAAAGTAAAAAATACTTAAATTAAAGAATCAATTAAAACAATTAAAGCAGCTTTACTGCCTAAACCTTTAGGTGCCTGACAAAAAGCAATAATATCTGGGTGTTGAGATAACCAAAAAGAAGTTTGTTGTTTAAGAATATTTTTTCCATGTCCATGTATTATACATGCACAAAAAATATTTTCCTCAAGACAAATAGAAATTAATATTCCTAATTCTTTTTTTGCTTGTAATTGATTTAACCCATGTAAATCAAGAGTAATTTCAGGAATATATTTTCCTTTTTTCATTTTTTTTAATTCATTTTCATCCCTTATATTTCGAACATATGAAACAGGATTATATTTAACTTTATGAGTTAATTTACTGTTAGATAATAAATGAGAATTAAGATCATACTCAAATATTTTACGTTTTGAAAAAAAAGATTTTTTTTTATAAGAACTTTTATAATGAAAAATAGTATCTTGTTTTATTTCTCTAATATCTTTTAAAGATGTTCGAAATAATGAAACATCATTTAATGAAAATGTTTTATTGTTTTCCATAATTTTTTTAATTACCATTATATCTTTTATACAAAAAATATTATTGAAATTTAATTGTCCTGAAGCATTTAATATTTTTAAAAAATTAAATTAATTATAATAATTTTATTATAAAAAAGTATAGTAATACTACAGCAAAAAAAAAATTTTTTAAATTAAAAAAAAATATGCTTATCATTTAAAACAAATAAGGGATTTAAAATGGCTGGAAATACTATTGGAAAAAATTTTTGTATTACTACTTTTGGGGAATCTCATGGAAAATCATTAGGTTGTATTATTGATGGAGTTCCTCCTGGAATAAAAATATCTATTCAAGATTTACAAAAAGAACTTGATAGAAGAAAACCAGGAAATTCTAATTATACAACTCAAAGAAAAGAAGCTGATAAAGTAAAAATTTTATCTGGATTATTTAATGGAACTACTACTGGAACTAGTATTGGGTTACTCATACACAATACTGATCAAAGAAGTCAAGATTATAAAAATAATGAAGATTTATTTCGTCCAGGGCATGCTGATTTTACTTATTATAAAAAATATGGGATCAGAGATTATAGAGGTGGAGGACGTTCTTCAGCTAGAGAAACAACCATGAGAGTTGCAGCCGGTGCAATAGCTAAAAAATATTTATTTGAAAAATATAATATTGTTATTCGAGGTTATTTATCGCAACTTGGAGATATTATTTGCAATTTAAAATCATGGGAAGAAGTTGAAAAAAATCCATTTTTTTGTGCTGATATTAAAAAAGTTAAAAAAATTGAAAATTTTATACGATTATTAAAAAAAGAAGGAAATTCTATTGGAGCAAAGGTAACTATAATTTCAGAAAATGTTCCAATCGGATTAGGTGAACCAGTATTTGATCGATTAGATGCTGATTTAGCTCATGCTTTAATGAGTATTAATGCTGTTAAAGGAGTAGAAATAGGAGATGGATTTTCTGTGGTACATCAAAAAGGATCCGAACATAGGGATGAAATCACTAACAAAAAATTTGAAAGTAATCATGCTGGTGGAATACTTGGTGGAATTAGTAATGGTCAACCTATTATAGCTACAATTGCTTTAAAACCAACATCTAGTATTAGAATTCCTGGAAAAACTATAGATATATATGGAAAAAATAATATCATTTCTACTAAAGGTAGACACGATCCATGCGTGGGAATCAGGGCTGTTCCAATTGCTGAATCTATGGTTGCTATAGTTTTAATGGACCATTTGTTAAGATATAGGGCACAATGTAATAAAATTTAATTTTGAATAAATAAAATATATAATATTTACTTATTCTTTTATTTATATACATTTTTATATAAATTTATATTTTTTAAATTTAGATGCTACTAAACTACTAATTTAGTAGCATTTTTTTTGCTAAAAAATTGTTTAAAAATTTTTTATAAAAAAATAATAATACTTTATTTAACTTAAATTTAATTTAATATAGTTTAAAACTAATTTATGATGGGTGTTAGCCTGAAAATCATTAAATATTTTTTCAATAAAACCTTTAGAATTAATTAAAAAACTTGTTCTATGTACTCCATAATAATCTTTTCCGATAAACGTTTTTTTTTTCCAAACACCAAACTTCTTACTTACTTTATGTTCAAAATCTGATAATAAAGTATAGTTCAACATTTCTTTTTCTATAAATCTTAACAATTTTTTTGGTTTATCTATACTTATTCCTATTATTTCTGTACTAAAACGTTTAAAAATTTCTAACTTATCTCGTAGATTACATGCTTGTATAGTACAACTTGGAGTCATAGCTTTAGGATAAAAAAAAAGTAGTACATTTTTTCCCAAAAAATGATCTAAAGCTACTAAAGTATTATCTTGATCTAATAAAGCAAATTTTGGAGCTATATCTCCAACTTTTAATTTTTTCATTAATTATCTCCATATTAATAACAAAAAAAATATTTTTTTGTTAAAAAATTACATTGATTATAAAAAACTCTAAATTAAAAAAACAAAAAATGCTATTATATTCATAATATTATTATATCTTTCTAAAAATTCAAATTTTATGTAAAATAAAACTATTATTAAAACTTTTAAGAAAAAGATAAATATATCTTATATAGAAATATAAGAATTGATATTCTAACTATCATTAAAAAAAAATTTTTAGTTTTATTTAAAAAATTATTTGAAATTTAATAAAAATTAATTATGTGTTAAGCATAAAATCTTCTACTTGCTTTTTACATACCTTTCAAACGTGCTATATAAAATTTACCTTTGGGAAAAATTAAAAATGTTTAAAGGAAGTATTGTAGCCCTTATTACTCCAATGGATGAAAAAGGAAATATTTGTAAAAATAGTTTAAAAAAATTAATTAATTATCACATTATGTCTGGAACAAACGCCATTGTATCTGTTGGAACTACTGGAGAATCAGCTACTTTAAATCAAGATGAACACCTCGATTTAATTATGCATACTGTAGAACTAGCTGATGGAAAAATTCCTATTATTGCTGGGACAGGAGCTAACGCAACATCAGAAGCAATATCGTTAACTAAACGTTTAAAAAACTCTGGAATTTCTGGTTGTTTAAGTGTTACTCCTTATTATAATCGTCCTACTCAAGAAGGTCTATATCAGCACTTTAAACTAATTTCTGAAAGTACGAAAATCCCACAAATTCTCTACAATGTGCCTTCACGAACAGGTTGTGATTTATTACCAAAGACTGTAATTAAATTGTCTAAACTTAAAAATATTATAGGTATAAAAGAGGCTTCAGGAGATCTATCTAGAGTAAATAATATTAAAAATTATGTTTCTAAAAACTTTTTATTATTTAGTGGAGACGACGCTAGTGCTTTAGATTTTATGCAATTAGGGGGAGATGGCGTGATCTCAGTAACTGCAAATATAGTAGCGAAAGAAATGTCAAAAATTTGCAAATTAGCTTTAGATAAAGATTTTAATTCCGCTAGAGAAATTAATAAAAAATTAATAGATTTGCACGAAACTTTATTTATTGAACCAAATCCAATGCCAATTAAATGGGCAGCTAAAGAACTTAATTTAATATTAACTGATACGCTTAGATTACCAATGATACAAATTTCTAATTCTACTAAAATTTCTTTAAGAAATATTTTAAAAAAAATAAATTTATCATTTTTAGAAAAAAAAAATTAAAAAAAGTAATATATTAAATTTTAAAACGTTTTTTAAATATGAAAAAAATATTTTTCTTAAATTTAATTTTTTTTAAATTTACTTAAATTAAACAATTCAGATTAAAAAAAACATGTATTTATAAATACATTTTTATAAACATAAATGAATTGAAATATATCAAAAGCATTTTAAAAAATATTGTTGTAAATGCAAAAAAAAAAATTATACAGAGCATTGTTACGCTGCTCTGTATAATAAACTATATAAAATAATTATAAAAATGATATTTATTTTTATAAAAAAATTAAGAAAGTAATTTATTCATAATATACTCATATATTTTGCTTAAAATACATAAATCTTTTATTTCGACATGCTCATTAACTTGATGAATAGTTTTATTTATAAGTCCTAATTCAATAATTTCAGAATTCATTAAAGAAATGAACCTACCATCCGAAGTACCTCCTGCAGTCGATAATATAGGTTTGATTTTATTAATACTTTGAATGGCTTGAGCAACTACCTTTGTTAATATACCTGGAGTAGAAAAAAACGGAAAACCTGATAATTTCCAACTAATAAAATATTTTAAATTATATTTAAGTAACATTTTTTTAAAGTAATTTTTTATTTCTTGAATTGTAATAACAGGACTAAATCGGATATTAAATACCACAAGTAATTCACTTGGAACTAAATTTTCTGAATTTGAATTAGATTCAACTCTAACTATTTGCATATTTGTAGGAGGAAAAAAATTATTTCCTATATCAAATTCGTATTTAATTAATTCTTTTAAAAAAGAAATGGATTTATGTATAGGATTATCTACAGATTCTGGATAAGCAACATGTCCCTGAATTCCTAAAATTTTTAAATATCCTGTGATTGAACCTCTTCTACCATTTTTTATAAAATCTCCAATAATACTCTTACTAGAAGGTTCCCCTAAAATACAATAATCTATGTTTTCTTTTCTAGATAACAATGTTTTTACGACCGCTTTTGTACCATCCAACGCCAAAGATTCTTCATCAGAAGTTATTAAAAATGATAATCGATTTTTGTGATTAGGATTTAAATTAACAAATTTTTCAGCTGCTACAATCATTGCAGCTAAAGCACCTTTCATGTCAACGGCACCTCTTCCAAAAAGTTTATTTTTTTTAATAACAGCACTAAATGGAGGAAATTTCCATAAACTTTTTTTGCCAGCAGGTACAACATCTGTATGACCCGCAAACGTCAGATTTTTTCCTTTTCCACGAAAAGCCCATATATTAGAAGTATTGTTAATATTTATATGTTCTACAGTAAATCCAATGGATCGTAATCTATTTGAAATAATTTCTTGACAACCTAAATCTAATGGACTTATAGAAGGTATAGAAATTAATTGTTGAGCTAATTTAGTAACAGAAAGATTTTTCATGCAATGCCTTGAGAAATAAAAAAAATTAATTATTTTATTTAATATTTTTTATTTTATATATGTTAAGTATAATTTTTTTTTAAGTTAAAAAACTAAAATATTTAACTACTTAACAACGATTTTATTTTTTTTACTATACTTTCTATTGTAAATCCAAATTTGGAATATAAAGCTTCACCAGAAGCTGATTCTCCATATCTATTAATTCCTATTATTTTTCCATGTAAACCAACATATTTATACCAAAAATCTGTTATTCCAGCTTCGATAACTACTCTCTTTATAACTTTTTCAGGAAGAAGATATTTTCTATATTCTATATTTTGTTTATCAAACATATCTGCTGATGGCATTGATATTACTCTACTAGAGTATCCTAATGAATCAATTTTCTTAGATACTTTTAAAGTTAAAGATAATTCAGAACCTGTTGAAATTAAAATTAAATCAGGTATATTCTTTGTATCTTTAACAATATAAGCTCCCTTAGAAATATTTTTTAATTGTTCTTTGCTTCTATTAGATTGAACCAAATTTTGTCTAGATAAAATCAAAGCAGTTGGACCATCTTTTTTTTCTATCGCACACTTCCATGCTACTGCAGTTTCAACTTGATCACTTGGTCTCCATACACTTAAATTTGGAGTTAACCGTAAATGTGATAACTGTTCGATAGGTTGATGTGTTGGACCATCTTCTCCTAATCCTATTGAATCATGAGTGTAAATAAAAATTTGCTTAGTTTTCATTAATGCAGACATTCTAATCGCATTTTTAGCATATTCTGAAAAAACTAAAAAAGTAGCAGTATAAGGAATAAAACCTCTATAAACAGAAATTCCATTAGAAATAGCTGTCATTGCAAACTCTCTAACTCCATAATGTATATAATTTCCATTATGATTATTTTTAATAGAAACAGAATTGCAATGCATTGTTAAATTACTAGGAGATAAATCTGCAGAACCACCTATTAATTCTGGTAACATTTTTCCAATAAATGATAAAATTTTTTGAGATGCTTGTCTAGTAGCAATTGTTTTAGAATCTTCTTGTAATGAATTGATCAAATAATTTATTTTTTTCTTCCAATTAGTTGGAAGAGAACCATCAATTCTTCTTTTATATTCTAATGCTAAATCAGCATATTCTTTTTCATAATCACTAAAAATATTATTCCATTTTTCTTCTATTTCTTTTCCTTTTTTTGTCGCATTCCAAATATTATACATTTCTTTGGGTATAAAAAATTCTGGATACTTCCAATTCATATTTTTTTTTGTTAAATCTGATTCAGTTTTTCCTAAAGGAGCACCATGAACAATCTCCTTATTAGATTTATTAGGAGAACCAAATCCAATAACTGTATTACAAATAATTAATGATGGTTTTTTAGTATTTTTTTTAGCTTCTACAATTGCATTAGAAATCGATAAGGTATCATGCCCATCTACTTCGTCAACTACATGCCAACCATATGCTTCAAAACGTTTTTTTGTATTTTCAGTAAACCAATCTATAACAGGACCATCAATAGATATTTTATTGCTATCATAAAATACTATTAATTTTCCTAAACCTAATGTTCCTGCTAATGAACATGATTCATGAGAAATTCCTTCCATTAAACAACCATCTCCAGCAAACACCCAGGTGTAATGATCTACTATAGAATAATTTTTTCGATTAAAATAAGCGCCTAAAGTACGTTCAGAAATAGCCATTCCAACTGCATTAGCTATTCCCTGTCCTAATGGACCTGTTGTAATATCAACTCCTTCTGTACAACCAAATTCAGGATGTCCTGGTGTTTTTGATCCCAATTTTCTAAAATTCTTTAATTCTTTAATAGATAAATCATAACCAGTAAGATGTAAAATACTGTATAATAAAGCAGAAGCATGTCCATTTGAAAGAACAAAACGATCTCTATTAGACCACTTTGAATTTAAAGGGTTATGCTTAAAAAAATCTCTCCATAAAACTTCTGCTATATCTGCCATTCCCATAGGAGCTCCGGGATGTCCTGAGTTAGCTCTTTCAACCATATCTATACTTAATGCTCTAATTGCATTAGCTAATTCTTTTCTTGAATACATATTAATCCTTAAAAATTATTTAAACTATCTAAAAAAATAAAATTAAATAAAAACTAAAAATTTTTTGATAATATTCTCTCTAAATTTTCTTGATCTTTAGCAAATTTTCGAATACCTTCTGATAATTTTTCAACAGCCATAGCATCTTGATTATGGTGCCATCTAAATTCAGATTCTGATAATGATTGATTATTTTTATAATATTTTTTTTCATTATTTAAAATTTGATCTACTACTCCTAAACTATTTTCTAATTCTTTTAATAATACAGGGGAAATTGTTAAATAATCGCATCCTGCTAATGCTAATATTTGTTCTATTCTTCTAAAACTAGCACCCATAATAATAGTCTTATAATTATTTTCTTTATAATATTTATAAATTTTTCGAACAGATAATACTCCTGGATCTTTTTTAACTGAATAGATTTCATTAGGATTTTTTGACTTATACCAATCATAAATTCTTCCTACAAAAGGAGAAATTAAAAAAACTTTTGCTTCAGCGCAAGCTCTAGCTTGTGCAAAAGAGAATAATAAAGTTAAATTACAATTAATATTATTTTTTTTTAATTCTTTAGCAGCAGCAATACACTCCCAGGTTGCAGCTAATTTAATTAAGATTTTAGATCTATTAATACCTTCTTCTTCGTACATCTTTATAATCGAATTTGCTTTTTTAATACATTCTTCTTTATTAAACGATAATCTAGCATCTACTTCAGTAGAAATTTTCCCTGGTATATATTTTAATATTTCCGAACCAATCAAAACTGAAATTTTTTCACTAGCGTTAACAATTTTTTTTTGATGATTTCCTCCTTTTAATTTAGCATATTTTATTGCAGAAATAATAAGATTTTGATAACAAGATAAATTAATAGCTTGTAAAATAAGAGTTGGATTAGTAGTTGCATCTTTTGGTTGATATTTCTGAATAAATTTAATATCTCCTGTATCAGCAACAACAGTTGTAATTTTTTTTAAACTTTGTAATTGATTCATTATAAATACAAACCTCTTTTAAAATTAAATATTTATTTAAAAAATAAAACTGTTATAGTTTATAGAACTTTACTTAATTAAAGATTACTTTTTTTAAAATTTCTTTTTATAAAAAATAAAAAATTAACATTATTTTTTTAAAAAAAATTAAGAAAGAAATTTTCTTATAATTAAAGAAACATTAGCACCACCAAATCCAAAACTATTAGACATAATAGTTTTATGATTAAAATGTATAAGATTTCTCACTATTGGAAAATCTTTAGCAACAGGATCTAAATTAGAAATATTAATACTTGGAACAATAAAATTATTTTTTAACATTAAAATAGAATATATTAACTCATGTACGCCAGCTGCTCCTAGCGAATGACCGGTTAAACTTTTTGTTGAAGAAATTAGTGGAATTTTTTTGTTATTGAATATTTCTTCAATACAAAATAATTCAGAAATATCTCCTATTTTTGTAGAAGTCGCATGTGTATTTATATAATCAATTGGAAAATTGACTGTACTTAATGCAGATTTCATACATCTGATTACTCCCTTTTTTGACAGTTTAACCATATTTTCTCCGTCTGAACTAAATCCATATCCTATAATTTCAGCATATATTTTTGCTTTTCTCGATAAGGCATGATTTAATTCTTCTAATACTACTATTCCTGATCCTTCCGATATGATAAAACCATCCCTATCGATATCATAAGCTCTTGAAGCTTGCTCAGGATTATAATTTCTTTTTTTAGATAATACTCTCATAGCATCAAATTTTAGCATTAATTCTTTACTTAATACTTCAGATCCTCCAGCAAAAATAATATCTTGTTTCCCGAATTGAATTAAGTCGTAAGCATTCCCTATACAATATGCTGAACTAGCACAAGCAGAACTAATTGAGTAACTAATTCCATAAATATTAAAAAAAGTAGAGAGACAAGCTGATATATTGGACGTCATTGTTTGTATTAAAGAATATGTATTAGGATTTTTCTTTTTTTTTATATTTTTATTTTCTGTATTATGCAATAAATTATTTTTATTTTCTGAATTTATTGAAGAACCTATAATAATACCCACTCGAGAATTTCTTTTAAAAAAATCTTCTCTAAGAGAAGAATCTTTAATGGCTTCCAACATTGTTAAATATGCATATGCTGAAGAAGTATTCATAAATCGAATTTTTTTTTTAGAAATATCTTTAAATATGTCTATATTATATTTTATATTACCGCAAATTTGACTACGCATACCTATTTTTTTCATAAAATCAGAAAAAATTATTCCTGAATTTAATTTTTTTAATGAAAACAATACTTCTTTAATATTATTTCCAATACTAGAAACGATTCCTAATCCAGTAATTACAACTTTTTTCACGTAAATGACACCTTATAATAAATATTTATTTATATATAATCAAAAAAATAACTAATTTTTTTAAAAAATAATTTTTTACTTTACAAAAACTATTTATTAAAATTAAATTTTAATAAAAACCAATAAAAAATTAATTTAACTACATTTAAAACTAATAAAATTTATTTATTTTTTAAAAAAAATATTTTTTTAAAAAAAATTACTTATGATTTTAACTTCCAAGAAATATTTTTTTAAATAAATAAAAAATATATAAAGATGTTTATTTTTAATAATATATGATAAAATTTTTTTATATACTATATATATAATATATATTTCTTAAAATATTATCTGATTTTTTAATTAGAAATTTAGTTAAGAATTAATTTTATAAAAAAATATTTATTTTATTAAAGAAGTTGACCAGATAGTCGCTGCTAATTTAAATATTTATTAGGAGAGGAAAGTCCGGGCTCTAAAGGGCTGAAAGTGCCAGATAATGTCTGGGAGGTGTGAACCTACGAATAGTGCAACAGAAAAAAACCTCCAATTTTTTGAAAAAAAAAATAAAAATTCGGGAAGGGTGAAAAGGTAAGGTAAGAGCTTACCGCAAAATTAGTAATAATTTTGGCAGTGTAAACTCCACTTAGAGCAAAGCTAAATAAGGTAAAAAAAGTTATAGCCCTTACTTAAAAAACCTGGGTAAGCTGCTTGAACTAACAAGTGATTGTTAGTCTAGAGAAATGACTATCTAAAACAAAACCCGGCTTATAGGTCAACTTCTTTTTTTTAGTTTTATATAAAAATAAATATATAATTTTTTTTATATTCCTGATACTTGAACATCTGATATTAACATTGAACCACATTGTATACTATTTTTATAATTTATATCATTACTGATATTTACTACGTTAAGAAACAAATCTTTTAAATTTCCTGATATGGTGATTTCACTAACAGAATATTGAATTCTATTATTTGATACCCAAAAACCAACTGCTCCATATGAATAATCTCCTGTAATTAAATTAATACCATTACCTAATAATTCAGTTATAAATAATCCTGTTTTCATATTTTCTAGTAAACCATTAAAATTTATTTTTAAAGTTGAAGTAACTATCCAATTGTGAATTCCTCCTGAATTTCCAGTACTCAATTTTCCTAATTTTTTTCCTGAATAATTATCTAATAACCATGTAGTTAATATTCCTTGTTTAATTATATAACGAAATTTAGTTTTAACTCCTTCGTTATCGAATGGTTTAGATCCTATACCCTTATCTAAATCTGGGTCTTCTTGAATATTTATCCAACTAGGAAAAATTTTTTTTCCTAATTTATCTAATAAAAATGTTGATTTTTTATATATATTTTCTCCATTTATTGCCATAGAGAAAAGTAGTAAAATTTCAGCTGTAACATCAGAATTTAAAATAACTGAAGATTTCATTGTTTTAATTTTAGTAGGCGATAATCGAGACAAAGCTTTTTCTGCACTTTTTGTTCCTATCCAAATAGGACTTTTCATATCCTTAATATCTCTTACAAAAGAATATTCGTAATCTCTTTGCATGTCATGTTTATTTTTTGCTATAACACAAGTTGATAAAGAGTATTGGCTAGTATGATATGCTTGAATCATATTATAAGTATTTCCAAAAACTTTAGTGGTTATATAGGCATCAAAAGAGCTTCCTTCAGTATTTACAATTCTTTTATCGTATTCAAAAGATGTATTTTCAGCTAAGATTGCTAAATTTTTTACCGTTTCTAATTGAAAATTCCAAGGATAAAATAAATTTATTTTTTTTATTTTAAATGCTAATAATTTTTTTTCAGGTAAACCAGAAAAAATATCTTCTGTTGTATGTCTAGAAATATTAATAGCACCTTCTATAATTTTATGTATTCCATTCATACTCAAATCAGAAGAGTAAACAGTACCTGTTTTATTTTTATTAAAAACTGTAATAATTAAATTTGATTCATTATGAAATTCTATATTTTCTAATTTTCCAAATCGTATATTTATATTAATTCCTGTAGTTCTTATAATTGTTATTGCTGCATTTTCCACTTTATTTTTGATCAAACTTAAAATTGTTATTATTTTTTCTTTTAATAACTGCTCTTCTACATTTGTTGAATGAAAAATATTCACTGTAAAAACTCCTTGTATTTTAAAAAAAATTTTTTTGAAAAAAAATTTTTTAAAAAAATATTTAGTTTCTAATAAAACTTTATCAAATATTTACTATTAGTGCTAGAATTTTAATTCTAGAATTTAAAAATTAATCTGATTAATATTAAAAATACTAATTTTTTATAAGATCAAAAAATAAAAAATTGTTTTTTTTCTATTTTTTTTGCTATTATAAAAAACAGTTAATATTTATATTATTCATAATGCGAATAAAAAATTAGGAAAAAATTATGAATTTAAACATTATTCCTTCCGGAAAAAATATTCCTGAAAATATTTATGTTATTATTGAAATATCTTCCAATTCAACTCCTATAAAATATGAAGTTGATAAAAAAACTGGGGTTTTATTTGTAGATCGTTTTATTTCAACTCCAATGTTTTATCCTTGCAATTATGGATATATAAATAAAACAGAATCTCAAGATGGAGACCCTCTAGACGCTTTAGTACCATCACCACATCCTATTTTACCAGGATCGGTAATTTTATGTCGTCCTATAGGTTTATTAAAAATGATTGATGAATCTGGAGAAGATAATAAAGTTATTGCTGTTCCTGAGAAAAAAATTAGTAATATATATACAGATATTAAAAATATAAATGATCTTTCAAAAACATTAAAATCAGAAATTGTACATTTTTTCTCACATTACAAAGATCTTGAGCCGAAAAAATGGGTTAAGAATATCGAATGGTGTGATTATAAAGCAGCAAAAAAAGAAATTTTATCCTGTTTAAAACGAAAAAAAGAAATTTTGTCTATATAAAATATACATATAATTATTTATTTTTTATATTCAAAATCATTTTTTTAATTATTATCTATTTTTATTTAGGAAACTTTAAAATGTCTCAGATTTGCAAAATTACTGGAAAAAAACCAATGTCAGGAAACAATCGTTCTCATGCAATGAATGCAACTAAAAGAAAATTTTTTCCAAATTTACAAATACATAGATTTTGGATTAGTGAAAAAAGAAAATTTATAAAATTAAAAGTTTCAACTAAAGCTATTCGTTTAATTGATAAAAAAGGAATATCATATTTTTTAAAAAAAGAAAAAAAAGTATAAATTTTAAAGAAAATAAAATATAAAAAATTGTGGAGAATCTATGGCTAAAAAAGTTAGAGAAAAAATAAAACTAGTTTCATCTAGTGGATCTGGTCATTATTATACTACTACGAAAAATAAAAGATCAAAACCAAAAAAATTAGAATTAAAAAAATATGATCCAAAAATTAAAAAACATGTCTTATATATCGAAAAAAAAATAAAAAAATAATTTTTATTATTAAATTTAAAAAAAAATTAAAACACTATAATTGATTCAATAGATTAAAAAAAAATGTTTTATATACTAAAGATGCTATTGGAATAAAGTTATACAACATTATAATTCCTACTATTAATGTAGTTGGAATTCCAATTGAAAAAATAGATAGTTGAGAACAAATACGATTTAAAAAAGAAATAATAATATTTATTAGTAATAAACTTATTAAAATAGGAAATATAAACATTATACTTTGTAATAAAACTACATTAAAAAAAATAACTAAATTAAAAAATATTTTCTTTTCAAAAAAAATATTTTGTATAGGAAGAATTTGAAAACTTCTAATAATAATTTGTAATACAATTAAATGTCCATTAAGTGAAAGAAATAAAAAGTTTGTAAATAAACTAATTAATCTTGAAAGAACTAAACTATTCAAACGAGAATTTAAATCAAATATAGCAGAGAAAGATAATCCCATTTGCACGCTTATTATTTCTCCTGCTATTCTAGAAATTGAAAAAATTAAAACAATAAAATATCCCATTATCATTCCGATTAGAATTTGTTCTATTAGAATTAAAATTCCTTTCGATGAAAATAATGAAAAGTTTAAATTAAATGTATTGCTTTCTAAACAACAGCTAATTAATATTGAAAATAATAATTTAATTTTATAATTAATAACCTTATTACCTAAAATTGGAACAATAATTATAAATGAAAAAATTCTCACTAAAGAATAAATAAAAAAATTTAATTCTTTTAATAATTCATATAAGGAATAATTTTCTAACATTTTTAATTATTCAGCTGAAAATTATTAAATAAAAAATACATGTAATCTTTTATTATTCTAAGCATCCAAGGTCCTAAGATAATTAAAGTAATGATAACTGCAAACATTTTAGGAATAAAAGATAAAGTTTGTTCATTAATTTGTGTTACAGCCTGAAAAACTCCAACAATTAAGCCTGTTATTAATGATACTAATAATAGTGGTAAAGATAACATTAAAATTACTTTTAAAGCTTCATGAAAAATTAAAGAAATATACTGAGAAGACATACAATTCCTTTTTTATCTTTTATAATATTTTTAATTAAAAAAAAATAATAATTACATATAAAAACTATTTGCTAATGAAAAAACTAGTAATTTCCATCCGTCAACTAAAACAAAAAGCATTAACTTAAGAGGAAGAGCAATAGTTGATGGAGGTACCATCATCATTCCTAATGACATTAAAACACTTGCTACTACTAAATCTATAATTACAAAGGGAATAAAAATAGTAAATCCTATTTGAAAAGCAGTTTTTAATTCACTTGTAATAAAAGATGGTAACAAAATATTCATAGGAACATCTTCTTTTTTTTTAAATGCAAATTTATGAGAAATATTAGAAAATGCTATAAGATCAGATTCTTTTACTTGATTCAACATAAATTTTTTAAAAGGATATATACTTTTATTAATAGTTTTTTTTATTGAAATTTTATTTTCAACAAAAGGAAGATATGCTTCTTTATATGCTTGATTAAATACAGGTGACATAATGAAAAATGTTAGAAATAAAGAAAGACCTACTATTATTTGATTAGATGGAGAAAAAGGTATTCCCAAAGCGTTTCTTAGTAAACTAAAAACAATAACTATTCTAGTAAAACTCGTCATCATTAATAAAACAGCTGGAATAAATGTTAATAATGCTATAAATATGATTATTTTTATAGAGGATGAAAAATATTCGTTATTATTATTTAAAATATTGTCTATAGTAACATTTGAATTATTTCCATAAACTGATGATGAAAAAAATAAAGAAAAAAAATAGAATAATGAGAAGAAATTAAATCTTCTAAAAAAATAACTACTACTTTTTTGTAACATTTTTATCACCTTTAACAGATAAATTTTTATTATATATTCTGTATTCAGGTAAGATTTTATGCAAACATGTTATATTGTTTTTAGTTATACCTAATATTAAAACTATTTGATGAAATTCAATAATTAATATGTAGTTATTTAAATCTATAAAAGTTTTAGAAATAATTTTCACATGTTTGTTTTTCTCAAATTTGAATATTTTTATTTTTTTAAAAATAAAAAAAACAAGTGAAAAAAAACTTATTAATATTAATATTAATAAAAAATTTTTATGTTCAAAAAAAATTTCTTTTAAAAAAACAGCATACATGCTTAAACATTTCATTATTTCATGCATAAATAATTTACCTAATATACTTCCTTAATTTAATTAAAATGTTTCAACTTTAAATTATTAATTATGTTTTAATAATTAAAAATATTTTTTTCAATATAAATATTATTAAATTATTAAAAAAGTTTTTTTTGTTACAAAAAAACTTTTTTAATAATTTTATTATATCCATATTTTTTTTTATAAATAAAAAAGTTAACTTACAAAAAAATTTATTAAATTTAAATAAATTTTTACTTTTAAAAAATAAAAATTTAATTTTAAAACTTAATTTTTTAAATATTTATTTAAAATTTTTTTTAAAAAATATGTATAAACATATTTATTATGTATTTAATTTTCTCCTTATATAAAAAAGTCACTTAATAATATAGATATTAATCTTTGCTGTAAAATTTTAAATGAAAATATATTTATAAAATATTATTTATTAAAAAATTTTAAATTTTTAAAAAAAACTATCATTAAAAATTTTAAAATATTTTAAACTAAATATAATAATTATTATTAATAATAGTCTTTGTTTAATTTATAAAATTCAAAAAATATTTTTTTACTAAAAATATTTTTTTTACTTAAACAGTTATTTAATATTAATTTTTATATTACATAAATTTTTTTTAAAAAATAAATGTATTTCAAATACAAAAAAGATTTAGTTTTTATTTAAAAATTTCTTATTTATTTTTTTATTTTTTTCATTTAAAATTAAAGAATTATTTTTAAAAAATTTTCTTTTTAAAAAAAAATAATTTTTTTTATAAAAAAACATTCCAAATAGAATAATTAAAAATAAAAAAGAAAATATATATACTATTTTTTTATATTCTATAAAAAAATTAAACCCATTGATAGAGTTAACAATTATTTTTGGTTGATTAGAACTATTTTCTAAAAATCTAGTATTAATGATCTTAATTTGATCACCTCGTTTTGAGGAATATCCTATAGCTCCTTTAATCATTTTTTTTATTTTATTTAAATCAGTATTAGAAATCGATTTATTTTTATTAAATTTATTTTTTAAATCATTTATAACTATTCCTACAGATAATTTTTTAATTTCCCCGGAATTAATTTTCGTATGTGAAACAGTATGATTTAATTCATAATTTTTAGTTTTATTATTAAAATCATGAATATTTAAAAAACTAATGTGGTCATTATTATTTTTTTTAAAAAAATCAATATTTTTTTCTAGATTATTTTTATCAAATATATTTTTTTTAAAATTTTTTAATAACAAAATTTGATTTTTTAAAATATTTAAATAAGCTGAAAAGGCTTCTTCATTAATTGAAATATCTTTTGATCTAATCGATTGATTTTTTTTATTTCCATTTGGATGATAAATTTCGTCTGTTTTTTCTTTTTCATTAAAATTTATTTGAGCTGTTACTTCTACTTTTATATTTTCATTTCCAAAAATAGGTTGTAAAAGAGTTTTAACCTTCTCTTTATACTGAGATTCTATTCTTGAAATATATTTATTTCTAATATCATTAGAAAAATTTAGCTCAGCAGTAGACTCATCTAATAATTTCCCGAATTGATTTAATACCACTACTTTATCTACTGATAAACCTATAACGCTATTTGAAACTAAATTTTTAATACCAACTATTTGTTCTGAATTTAAAAAAGTATTAGGCTTAACTTCTAAAAAAACTGAAGCTGAAGGATCTTTTTTTTCTTCCATAAATAAAGAAGATTTAGGAGGCCATGCTATATGTACTCTAGCATCATTGACTAAAATTAATCTTTGAATGGTACGAGAAAGCTCACCTTCTAACGCTCTCTGATAATTAATTTTTTCATTAAATTGACTAATTCCAAACTTTTGACTATCTAATAATTCAAATCCTATCTCTGGTTTTTTTATAAAAGATTTATTTAACGCTAAATGATGTAAATTATTTATTTTTTCTGTAGGAACTAACAAACTATTAGAATTTTTTACAAATTGATAAGGAATCTTCAAATTTTCCAACTTTTTTACAATGATTTTTTTTTCTTCATTTGATAAGTTAGTATATAATAAAGAATATTCTGCAGAATTTTCCCATAAAGAAAAAAAAATTATTCCGGAAATTATTATAAAAATAACAAAAAATAAAATTTTAAAATTACTAATAGAATTTTTTAAAAAAAATTTTATTTTTTTTATAACTTTTTCATATATATTTTCAATATAATTTACATTCATAAAAATTATCCTACTGCTAATTTATTTTGTTTATTTTTTTAAATTATTTTAAAAAATTAAAAATAAATTTCTTTTTTAAAAATTTTTTTTATTTTTTTTAAAAAAAAGTATTTTTCTTGAAAGTTCAAATTTATCATTTATAATCTATACAAATAAAAAAAAATTTTAAAAAATAAGAAAAAAATGTTTATCAATACAATTAACAATTGTGAAAAAATTTACAATAAAAAAATAGAAAATTTAAAAATAAAGGAAACTGATAATTCAAAAAAATTTATTATATTAACTCCAAAAAAAAATACGAAAATTAATATTAATAAACAAAATAAAACTAATTTATCAAAAAATAAAGAAGATAATTTATCTTTTAAAAATTCTATTATTAAATTAGAAAATTCTGAACTCTCTATTCAAACTGCTATGCGCTTAGCAAATAAATTAATTTCAGTTTACCAAGAAATTATGAATTTACAATTATAAAAACTAAAAAAATGAAAAATAAAGCTTAAGTAATAGTTTTTTTATTTTCAAAAAATTACTTTAATAAAAAATTTTAATAATTTTGGAGCTAAACGGAATTGAACCGATAACCTTTTGCATGCCATGCAAACGCTCTACCCTATTGAGCTATAGCCCCCCCCGATTACAATTATATTGCTCTCATATAAAAAACATTTAATTAAAAAAATATTTTTAAAAAAAAAATTAAATAGTTCCAGAAATCCAATTCAACCCTTTTTTAATTCTTAATAAAACTACATCTTTCCCTAAAAGAAAAACTATCGTATTAATAGAAAAAAAATTTTCTTTTCCTGTTAAAATTATTCTTAAAGGAATTGCTAATTCTTTAAAATTAATTTTAAATTTTTCTACAACCTTTTTTAAAGCAAAAGAAATACTTTCAATATCCCAACTTTTAATATTTTTTATTTTTTTATAAAAACAAAATACTACTGCGTTAGTATTTAAATGAATATATTGTTTATTTAAATCTTTTAAAATAATATTTTCTTTGTAAAAAATTTTACATTCGTTAGCCATATCTTTAACAGTGCTAAATCTAAATCTTAATAATTTAATTAATTCCTTTAAATCAGGTCCAAATTTTATATTTATATTCATAATTAGAAATTGATTTTTTAAAAGAAGAACTAGCCGATCTATTGAAATTTTTTTCATATAATATCGGTTATACCAAGATAATTTCTCCATATCAAACATACTAGAAGAAGAACTAATATCTTTTAAATCAAAAACCTCTTTTACTTCTTCTATTGAAAAAATTTCTCTATTTCCATTAGACCAACCTAATCTAAACATATAATTTAATAATGCTTCTGGTAAATATCCTTTTTTATGATACGACATAACGTCCACTAAATTATTTCTTTTTGAAATTTTTTTTCCTTTTTCATCAACTATCAAAGATAAATGAGCGTATGAAGGAATATTTATTCCTAATGAATTCATAATATTAATTTGACGAGGAGTATTATTAATGTGATCCTCCCCTCTAATTATATGGGTAATATTCATATCTCGATCATCTATCACAACACAAAAATTATATGTTGGAAGACCATCCTCTCTTTGAATAACAAGATCATCTAACTCTTTATTTTGAAATATTATATTCCCCCTTATTTGATCTTTAACAATTACAGAACCTTTTAAAGGATTTTTAAATCTAACCACATAAGATTGATTTTTTTTATAAAAAATTTTATTTTTCCTACATTTTCTATCATACTTAGGTTTTTTATTTTTTGATATTTGTAATTTTCTAATATTTTCTAGTCGTTCTTTTGAACAATAACATTTATATGCTTGACCATTAGAAATCATAGATCGAATAATATTTTGATAATAAGATAATTTATCTATTTGAAAAAAAGGACCTTCATCCCAAGTTATACCTAGCCATTTTAAACTATCAATAATTGATTTAACTGCATTTGATGATAAACGTTTAATATCAGTATCTTCTATTCTTAAAATAAATGATCCTTTATATTTTTTTGCAAATAACCAAGAATATAAAGCTGTTCTAGCTCCTCCAATATGTAAAAAACCTGTTGGGCTTGGAGCAAATCTTGTTCTTACTTTCATATAAACCTTCTGTTTTATAAAATTTTTTATTTCTAAAAAAAAAATTAATTTTTAATATTACTTTACTTAATAAAAAATATTATATTTCAAATAATCATTGACTCAATTTTTTTTGCATTTATAATAGTTATATTGGGTGATTAGCTCAGTTGGTAGAGCGCCTCCTTTACACGGAGGAAGTCGGCAGTTCGATTCTGTCATCACCTATATTCTTTAAAACTATCAAATTTACTTTTCAATATAGGGTCGTTAGCTCAGTTGGTAGAGCAGTTGACTTTTAATCAATTGGTCGCAGGTTCAAATCCTGCACGACCCAAAAAATATTATTTAAAATACTTCTTTATCTCTAAAGATAATTGGTTTTCATTAATTACTTTAATATTCATTATTTTGGATTGGATAATTTTTTTTCCAGGTTTTTCCCCAAAAATTAAAAAATCAGTTTTTTTGGATAAAGTTTTATTCACTTCAGCTCCTAAAGAAATTAACTTTTTTTCTATCCAAGTTCTTTTATTTATATTAAATTTTCCTGTAAGAACTATATTTTTTTGAAAAAAAATAGAATTCTTATATTTTTCTTTATTTGTACTTTCAATATTTTCATTTTTGAAAAATGATATATGTTTTAATAAATCAAAAATTAAATTTCTATTTTTTTCTTTTTGCATAAAATTATATACATTTACAGAAATTTCTTTTCCTATATTTTTTATAGATATTAGTTCTTCTAAAGAAGAACACATTATCTTATTAATATCTTTATAATGAAAAGAAATATTTTTTGCAATAACTACTCCGACATCTAATATCCCTAAACCATATAAAAAACGGGATAAAGTCGTTTTTTTTGATTTTAGTATATTTTGAATAAGCTTATTAGCTGATTGTTTTCCAAATTTTTTTATCTTCGATAATTTATTAAAATCTAGAACATAAAAATCTGAAATATTTTTGACAATATTAGAATGAATTAAAATTTCTATAGTTTTATACCCTAAACCACTAACGTTTAATGCTTCTTTTGAAAAAAAATGAAAAATAGATTTTTTAAATTGGATAAAACATTTTAATCCTGCTGTACAAAATGAAATACTATTTTTATTAAATTTATTAATTCTTGAACTACAAGCTGGACATTTTTTAGGAAAAATTACTTTTTTATAATTAGACTCTCTATATTTTGGAAAAACATCTATTATTTTTGGTATGACATCCCCAGAACGACAAACTATAATTTGATCATTTATATGTAAATTAAATTTTTTAATTTGATTTTCATTATATAAAGAAACACTCTTAATTAATGCGTTTGATAAATAAACAGGCTTTATTCTTGCTACAGGAGTAATTACACCTGTTCTTCCTACTTTAAAATCAACTCCTATTAATGTAGTTTGTTGTCTTTCCGAAAGAAATTTAAAAGCTATAGCCCATTTTGGAAATTTTCTATTATTTCCTAATAAATATTGTAATTCTAAAGAATTGACTTTAATCACAATTCCGTCAATTTGAAAATCTAATAAATTTCTTTTTTTATAAATATTGTCATAAAAAGAAAAAATTTCTGAAACTTTCGAATATAATTTCAATTTGTTAATAGGAATTCCCCAAGTTTCAAATAATTTTAGCTGATCATAATGTGTTCTGTTATTATTTTCACCTTCGTATGTTCCATAACCATAACACAAAAACATTAAATTTCTTTCTGAAACAATATTAGGATCACTTTGTCTTAGGGAGCCAGCAGCTACGTTTCTTGGATTAGAAAAAACTTTTTGATTATTTAATAACAGTTTTTTATTTAAATTAAAAAAACTTTTTAAAGGAATAAATACTTCTCCTCTTATTTCTATTTTTTTAGGAATTTTTTCCCCTATTAACTTTTGAGGTATAGATTTAATTTTTTTTACATTTTTTGTAACATCTTCTCCATATTCTCCATTTCCCCGAGTAGTTGCCCATTTAAGAATTCCATTTTTATACATAATATTTAATGCTAAACCATCTAATTTTAATTCACAACAAAAAAGAATTTTTTCATTTCTACTTTTTAAAGTATTTCTTACTTTTTGATCAAATAATGAATATTCTTTTTTAGAATAAACATTATCTAATGAAAGCATAGGTACAATATGTTTAATAGGTTTATACCCTATTAACAGTGGACCTCCTACCGTTTTACTTACACTATTTTTTGTTTTTAAAAACTTATATTTTTTCTCTAAAAAACATAATTTTTTCATTAAAAAATCATATTTTATATCCGATATAACCGACTTACTTAAAGTAAAATATTGATAGTTATAATAAGTAATTTTTTTTTTAATATAGAAATAGATTTTTTAATTTTTTTCATAATGCTCCATATTATAATAATTATTATTAAATATTAAAAATAATATACAACAAATATGTTCAATCATTTTAATTAACATATTAATTATAATTTTTATATCGTACACAGCTTGTGTTCTATTATTTTAATGTTAACATATTCTTTTAATTAAAAAGATATTTAGATAAAAAATAAATTCTTAAAACATTTAATCTAATATTTTTTTAAAAAAAATGTTAGCAGCTTTTAAAACATGAAAATAAAAAATATTTATTAAATAAAATTTTTTTAAACATAATTAAATAACAAATAATTTATTTTTAAAAAGTAAATTATTTTTAAAAAAAATAACCTTACCAAAAGATATTAATCAGATAAATGATTTAAAAAAAAATATTTTTTTAAAAAATTTTGTTTAGATTGTTCCTTTATCTAAATATTATTTTTTAACAAAAAAATATTTTTTAAAAATATTAAATTTAAATAAGGAAAATTATGTGTAAAATATATAAGAATAATTTTTCAACTATTGGGAATACACCTATCGTTAAATTAAATAATATAGGAAATGGAAACATTTTTGTAAAAATAGAATCTCGTAATCCTGGTTTTAGTGTAAAATGTAGAGTTAGTCAAAATATAATTAACAATGCAGAAAAAATAGGAGAATTAACAAAAAAACAACATTTAATAGAAGCAACTAGCGGAAATATAGGAATTTCTTTAGCTTGCTTAGCTGCATCAAAAAATTACAAATTAACATTAACCATGCCTGAAACTATGTCAAAAGAAAGAATAAAATTACTTAAGATGTTAGGAGCTAATTTAATTTTAACTGATGGAAGTCAGGGTATGAAAGGGGCTATTAAAAAACTAAAAGAAATAATATTTTTAAATCCTAAAAAATATTTTTATACCAGACAATTTGAAAATCCTGCTAATCCAGAAATACATGAAAAAACTACAGGACCTGAAATTTGGAAAGATATGAAAGGAAAAATAGATATTTTCATTTCCGGTGTTGGAACAGGAGGTACTATTTCTGGTGTAAGCCGATATCTAAATAAAAAATCAGAAAAAAAAATATTAAATGTAGCTGTAGAACCAAAAAATTCTCCTATTATTACAAATTTAAAATACAAAAAAAAATTTCCAATTAGTGCACATAAAATTCAAGGTATTGGAGCTGGATTTATTCCGGAAAATTTAGATATAAATTTAATTGATAAAGTTATATTAATCAGCGATGAAGAAGCTATAAAATTTTCCAAAATGTTAATGAAAAAAGAAGGTATTCTTGCAGGTATATCTTCAGGAGCAGCTGTAGCTGCCGCACATAAAATTATCCAGAATCCTTTATATGAAGAAAAAAAAATAGTAGTAATTCTTCCTTCTTCTGGAGAAAGATATTTAAGTACTATTTTATTTCAATAAATTTTTCTGAAAAACATTTTTTTCAAATATTTTGAATCTTAAATAAAAATTATTTTTTTATACATTAAGTATTAATAAAATACTAACAAGGAAAGAATTATGTTTCAAAAGACAGTAGAAATACTACTAACACATGGATTACACATACGTCCAGCAGCAAAGTTTGTACAAGAAGCAAAAAAATTTAAATCTAAAATTATGGTAACAACAAATAAAAAAAGTGCTAGTGCAAAAAGTTTATTTAAATTACAAACATTAGGTATCGTTAAAGGTTCTAAAATTAACATATCTGCTGAAGGGGAAGATGAAAAGAAAGCTGTTGAATCTTTAGCAGAATTAATTACTGCCTTAAAAGAATAATTTTTACTTTTCTAAAATAGAATTTTTAAAATATTAAATTTCAATTCCTAAAAATAACAAGCTATCATCATATTAAAGGTAATATTATGATTTCGGGTATTATAGCATCTCCAGGAATTGCTCTTGGTAAAGCGTTAATAATAAAAGAAGAACCAATAATTATTAATCAAAAAAAAATTTCTTCTAAAAAATTAAATAAAGAAGTTAAAAAATTTATTAATGCAAGAGCAAAATCAATAAAACAATTAAAAAAAATAAAATTAAAAACAAGAAAATCACTTGGAAAAGAAAAAGAATCAATTTTTGAGGGACATATTATGTTACTTGAAGATGAAGAATTAGAACAAGAAATTATTTCTTGTATTCAAGAAAAAAATATGTCAGCAGAATTTGCTGCTCTTACAGTTTTTCAAAAGCAACAAAATGAACTAGAAAATTTAAACGATGAATACTTAAAAAATCGTGCTATTGATATTAAAGATATTAGTAACCGATTAATAAAAAATATTTTAAAATTTAAAATCATTGATTTAGAAAACATTACTGAAAAAGTAATTTTAGTTGCTAAAGACTTAACGCCTTCAGAAACAACTCAAATTAATATAAAGAAAATACTTGGATTTATTACAGATTTAGGAGGAAAAACTTCGCATTCATCTATTATAGCAAGATCATTAGAATTACCAGCCATCGTTGGAACAACTGATATTACTAAAAAAGTTCAAGATGGTGATTATTTAATTTTAGATAGTATAAATAATGAAATTTTTATTAACCCCCATACTAAACTAATAGAAGAATTTAAAAAAAGAAAAAAAAATTTTTTATTAGAAAAAAATGAATTACTAAAATTAAAAAAATTTCCAGCTATTACATTAGATAATCATAAAATAGAAATCGGAGCAAATATTAGCGGAATAAGAGATATTAAAAATGCAAAAAAATACGGTGCGGAATGTATTGGACTATATAGAACAGAATTTTTATTTATGGAAAGAAACTCCCTTCCATCTGAAGAAGAACAATTTAACTCCTATAAAACTATAGCAAGTTCTATGAAAGGAAAATTTGTTATTATTAGAACTATGGATATTGGAGGAGATAAAAACATTCCTTATATGAATCTTCCAAAAGAAGAAAATCCATTTTTGGGATGGAGAGCAATTCGAATTTTAATTGATAGAAAAGATATTTTACATACTCAACTGAGAGCGTTACTAAGAGCTTCAGCATTTGGAAAAATACGGATTATGTTTCCTATGATTATTTCAATAGAAGAAATAAGGTTTCTTAAAGAAGAAATAAAATTTATCAAAAAAAAATTATATCAGGAAAAATACGAATTTGATAAGAAAATAGAAATTGGAATTATGATAGAAACTCCAGCTGCTGCAGTAATTTCTTCTCATTTAGCAAAAGAAGTAGATTTTTTTAGTATTGGTTCAAATGACTTAACTCAATATACTTTAGCCGTAGATAGAGGAAACGATTTAATCTCTCATTTATATGATCCTATGAGTCCATCTGTTCTTAACTTAATAAAAAAAATTACTGATGCATCGCATTCAGAGGGAAAATGGACAGGAATTTGTGGAGAATTAGCCGCTGATAAAAATGCAACTGTTTTACTTGTAGGAATAGGAATAAATGAATTTAGTATGAGCTCTATTTCAATACCTTATATAAAAAAAATTATTAGAGAAACTAATTTTCAAAAATCTTCTGAAATTGCTGAATTAGCATTAAAAAAATCTACATCTAAAGAAATAATAGAAGTTATTAAACAATATAATGAAAATATTTAAATTAATTAAAAAAAAATTATTTAGTATAAAGGGGAAGAAATGAATTTTTTTTCTAAATTTTTTAAAAAAAATCAAAAAAAAATTGATATTATTGCACCTATATCAGGAACAATAATAGATCTTGAAAAAGTTCCTGATGAAGTATTTTCTAAAAAAATAGTTGGAGATGGGATAGCAATTAATCCATCAGGAAATCAATTAGTTGCTCCAATTTCCGGAACTATCGGAAAAATATTTAAAACATTACATGCTTTTTCTATAAAATCAGATGAAGACATAGAATTATTTGTACATTTTGGAATCGATACAGTACAGCTTAAAGGAAAAGGTTTTAAAAATTTAATTATTAAAAAAAGAAAAGTTCAAGTAGGGGAACCTATCATTGGTTTAGATTTACTATTTTTAAAAAAAAATGCAGTATCCATAATAACTCCAATAATTATTTCTAATATGGAAAAAATAAATAAAATAAAAAAATTTTCAGGGAAAGTTATTGAAGGAAAAACAAAAATTATGACTATATTAAAATAATTCTTTACAGTTTGAACGGAAATTTTTACCGTTTAAACTGCAAAGCTATAATTTAGTAATATTTTTTAAAAAAATAATAAAAATATAAAAAAATTTAAATAATATTAACCACTTCAAATAATCCAGATAAATTAATTATTTACAATTTTTTGCTTTACAAAGGCTTTATTTAGTACTTATTTTATAAATTAAAATATAAAAAAATAATTTTTTTTTAAATCGTTACTTAAATTAATTTAAATTAATATACTTTATTTTCATTTTAAAAAAAAAAAAAAAAATTGTTAACACCAGAAACTAGTTATAGAAATTATTTATTACTATTATTTTTTGAGCTTTATCTTTATAGGAAAATTTCCTAATCAATCTTTTCTATATATTTTAACACTTATGTATGTTATATATTAAAATAAAATTTTTTAAATTATATACAATAAAAATATCTATTTATTAATTTTTTTTAATAAAATAATTAAATATTAATAATTTTTTAAAATTATTTATTTTAGTAAAAAATACTTTTTAAAATTTTTCTTCTTCCATTTCTTAATTTTAGAAATTCTTAATTTTTCTAATTCAATACTAATTTTAGACCCTAAAATTCCTTTTTTTATAATTGATTGTACCGAAATATCTAAAGAAATATTAAATATTTTTTTTAAATACTTACTCAAAAAAATACAATAATTAAAATTAGAATTTTTACTTAAGTTGAATGAAACAAAACCTTGTTCAATCAACATAATTAATTTTTTTATTCTATCTGGTTTTCTCCAAACATCCATTCGATTAAAAAAATAAATTATTTTCTTTTCCGTTTGCAAATGAAAATTTCTCAAAAATAAAAAAAATCCAGAAATTAATGTTGAAAAATCTTGAATATATTTTGGAACTTTAAAACGTTCACACATTTTTTTTGTTAGCATAGCAGAACAATAATCAAATTCTTGATGAGATAAAGAATCTTTAAAAAAAATAATATTATTTAATAATGAAAAAATAGAAGAAAAACGTATAGAAATATCACTAGTATTTTTAGATATTTTTGCTAAAATTATAAATAAATTAGATGAATAATTTTTAAAAATAATATTTGAATAAAAATGATTAAAATTAATTACTTTATCTATTTCTGGAAATATAATATAAAGTGCATCACATTCTTTCAAAACTTTAAAAAAAATATGAGGATTATTTGTTTTTAATGCTTTTTCTGTTTCATTCCAAACTCTTTCTTTACTTAAATACATTAGCTCTTTATTTTTAACCATTAATGACATAATTTTCATAGTATCTTTAGAAATAACAAAACCTAAATGTGAAAAATTAGCTGCAAATCTTGCAACTCTTAATATTCGCAAAGGATCTTCACTAAAAGATGAAGATACGTGTTTTAATAACCTATTCTTTAAATCTTTAATTCCATTAAAAGGATCAATAAAATTTCCATTTATATCTTGTGCAATTGCATTAATTGTTAAATCTCTTCTTTTTAAGTCTTGTTCTAACGAAATATTTGGAGAGAATATAGTATTAAATCCTGTATGACCTATTCCCTTTTTTTTTTCTACTCTTGCTAATGCATATTCTTCATTGCTTGTAGGATGTAAAAAAACTGGAAAATTTTTTCCAACTTGTTGATATTTTTTTTTTAGTAAAATACTAGGAGTAGCTCCAACTACCACCCAATCTTTATCTTTAATGGATAATCCTAATAAACTATCTCTTACTGCTCCACCTACTAAATATACTTTCATAAAAATTCCTATAATAATTAGTATTATTTTACTAACTAAACAATTTTATTTTAAAAAAAATTCATAATATGTAATGTAGAAATACAAGCTTTTTTTTAAAAAAATCATTTTTTTTTTAAAAAAATATCTTTTAATACTTAAAAAAATATATGATATAAAGAGTAAATCATAAACTTTAAAATTGTGGTACATTATGTTTAATATAATTTCCGATTTCAAAAAATCAAATATATTAGTTATTGGAGATATTATTTTAGATCAATATTGGCATATCACTGACAAAAAAAACTTTTTTGAAAAATCAGCACCTATTGTAAATGTAAAAAATGTAGAAAATAGAGCTGGAGGAGCTGCTAATGTTGCTAAAAATATTTCTAAAATAGGAGGTAATGCTCATTTAATAGGTGTGATAGGAAATGACACAGAAGGAAAAATAATAAAGAATTTATTAAAAGAAACTAATCTTAAACATAATTTAATCATTAATTATAATAGCAAAACAATAAAAAAAATTCGGATAATTTCTAAAAAAAATCAATTATTAAGATTAGATTTAGAAAAAAAATATTTTATTGAAAAAAAAGAAGAAATGTTGGAATTAATTTCAAGAATAATTAAAAATTATAATGTAGTTATTATATCCGATTACAATAAAGGAACTTTAGTAAGCACAGAATCGATTATTAAAATTGCAAAAAAATTGTCTATTCCTGTAATAATTGATCCTAAAAAAGAAAATATCTCAAAATATTTTGGTGCTACGTTATTAACTCCTAATTTTGAAGAATTTCAAAGTATGGTAGGAAGATGCGAAAATAAAATAGAAATAATTAAAAAAGGAAAATTATTAATTTCTAAATTAAAATTATCTGCTTTATTAATTACACAATCTGAATTTGGAATGACATTAATAGAAAATAATAAAAATTCTATTCATTTTCAATCGCTCTCAAAAAATGCAAATGATCCAACCGGAGCAGGAGATACTGTTATATCCTTGATAAGTCTTATGTTATCATTAGGAAAAACTTTTGAAATAGCATGTTGGTACGCTAATATAGCAGCAGGAATAGTTGTTGAAAAAATAGGAACTTCAACCGTTAGTATAGAAGAAATGCTGAAAAAAATTAAATTTTTTCAGGATTGTAAAATTACTACCACTATTAAATAAATTTTCTAAAAAATATAAATTTATATACAAATTCCTGTAGAATTAAAGTTAATAATTTTCCTATAAAAATAAATGATAATTAAATGTTTCTTAAAAAGAATTATAATTAATCGATAATGCTATTAAAAATAGCAATTTTTATATTAAAAAATAAAATTTTATTTAATTTTGAAAAAAACAGGAAAATTTATGAAAAAAAAATTATTAAAAGAATTTGGAAACTCTAAAAAAAGAGTACTAAAAGCTATTCAAGAATTAAAAAAAGGAAATGGAATTATTTTATTAGATGATGAAAAAAGAGAAAATGAAGGAGACTTAGTTTTTTCTAGTGAAACAATGACAATTGAACAAATGGCTTTTTCTATTAGATATGGAAGTGGTATTATTTGTTTATGCATTACAGAAAAAAAACGAAAAGAATTACTATTGCCCATGATGGTCAAAAATAATACCAGTACTTATGGAACAAAATTTACTGTGTCTATTGAAGCAGCTAAAGGAGTTTCTACTGGAGTATCTGCTACCGATAGAATTACTACAATTAGAGCAGCAATATCAAGTAAAGCTAAACCAGAAGATTTAAATAGACCTGGACATGTCTTTCCTTTATGTGCAGATAAAAATGGTTTACTGGCTAGAGAGGGTCATACTGAAGCATCCATTGAATTAATTAAATTAGCAGGATTTAATCCTACAGCAGTTTTATCAGAATTAACGAATAAAAATGGATCTATGGCTCGTATTCCGGATATTATTAATTTTTCCAGAAAAAATAATTTAACTGTTTTAACTATTAAGGACATAATTAATTATGTAAAAAACGTATAAATGTATGAATATTTATTAATAGTTATTAACCGTTCATAAAAAAATTAAATTAATAATTATATTTATGTTTTATTTTTTTATTTTAAGTTACTGAATTAAGTAACTTAATTTTTTTTAAAATTAAAACTTAACAAGTAAAAAACAAAAACATAGTAATTATATACTAAATAAATCTGAAATTGACCAATTAGAATTTATTGAAATTTTTAAAGAAAAATCTTTATACTTTTTATATCTCAATGAACCTACATATGCAATCATAGCTGCATTATCTGTACTAAATCTTTTTAGTGGAACATATAATTCTCCTCTATAAGAATTAATCATTTTTCTTGCTTCTTTTTTTAATTTTATATTTGCACTAACTCCTCCAGCTATAATTAATCGTTTAATACCAGTCATTTCTATGGCTCTTTTGCATTTAATTATTAACGTATCAATTACAGCATCTTCAAATGCTTTTGCAATATTAGCTTTAGACTGATCATCTTTAGAAGAATTCAAATAAACGTTTGACGTAAAAGTTTTTAATCCAGAAAAACTAAAATTTAAACCAGGAACATTAGTCATAGGTCTAGGAAAAAAAAAATGTTCTGATCTACCCTTTTTAGCTAATTCAGATATTCTTTTTCCACCTGGATACCCCAAACCTAATAATTTAGAAATTTTGTCAAACGCTTCTCCAGCAGCATCATCTAATGAAGTTCCTAAAATTATATATTCTCCTATTTTATTACATTGAACTATTTGAGTATGACCCCCTGAAACTAACAATGCTAATACAGGAAACTTTATCAAATGATTACTTAACATAGGAGATAATAAATGTCCTTCCATATGATTGATAGATATTTTAGGTATTTTCCAAGCATAAGATAAAGATGTAGCCACACTTGCTCCCACTAAAAGAGAACCAACCAACCCGGGTCCGGCCGTGTATGCAATAGCATCAATAAAATTACTTTTTCTTTTATTCATTTTTTTTAATACTGCTACAATTAGAGGAACAATTTTAAGACTATGTTTTCTAGCAGCTAACTCTGGAACTACCCCTCCATATTTAGAATGAATTTTACTTTGAGAATATAATTTATTTATAATTACACCTAAATTTGTATCATATATTGCTATTCCAGTTTCATCACATGATGTTTCTATTCCTAATATTTTCATAATTTATTTCCTATTTTTTATTTTTAAAAAAATGGTTCTTTACAACCTTATACTCAATAAGGTAGGATTAAAAGTTATTCATTTAAAATTATTTATTTATAATAATATTATAAAAAATAATTATATTATAAGGTTGAAATTATGCCAATAATAAAAGTTAGAGATAACGAACCCTTTGATATAGCTTTAAGAAGATTTAAACGATCCTGTGAAAAAGCTGGTATTTTAGCCGAAATTAGAAGAAGAGAATTTTACGAAAAACCAACAACTGAAAGAAAAAGAGCAAAATCTTCAGCAGTAAAAAGACTTTCTAAAAAATTATCTCGAGAAAATCTAAAAAAAATAAGAATGTATTAACCTAAAATTAAAGAAAATAAAAAAATTAATATTTATATTTTCTATAAAAGACCGTTCATAACTGTACGGTCAAAATTATATAATAAGTAAAAATAGTATATGACTACTAAAATTCCTCAACATTTTATTCAAGAACTAATAAATCGAACGAATATAGTAGAACTTATTGGTAGTCGAATAAAATTAAAGAAAAAAGGAGAAAATTATTATTCTCTTTGTCCATTTCATAATGAAAAAACTCCTTCTTTTTCTGTAAATCTTAAAAAACAATTTTTTTATTGTTTTGGATGTAAAGAAAATGGAAATGTTATTGATTTTTTGATGAACTATGAAAAACTAAGTTTTTTAGAAAGCATTAAAGAATTATCTAAAAAAAATGGATTAATATTACCAATTCAAAAAAAACACTCATCTTTAAACAAATTATATGTTAAACAAAAAAATATTTACTCTTTAATGGAAAAAATTTCTTTTTTATACGAAACCAATCTTTATTCAACAAAATTTTTACATATTTACAAATATCTTTTAAAGCGTGGATTGAATAAAAAAACCTTAAAAAAATTTTCTATTGGATACGCAAGTAATAAAAAAAAATTTTTATCTGAACATTCTCAAATAGAAAAAGAAGATAAAAAATTTCTTATTGATTCAGGAATGGTTGTATGTGTCACAAACAATACATACGATCGATTTTGTGGAAGAATTACATTTCCTATTAAAAATAAAAAAGGGAAAATTAATGGATTTGGAGGAAGGAATGTTTCTAGTAATTTTCCTAAATATATTAATTCACCAGAAACAAGTATTTTTTATAAAAAAAATAATCTTTATGGTATTTACCAATTATATAAAAAAACTAATAATCCAAAATATATAATTATTGTTGAAGGTTATATGGATGTAATTATGTTATCTCAATTTAATATTAATTATTCAATTTCATTATTAGGAACAGCTATCTCTAATTTACAAATTTCTAATCTTTTTAAAATAACAAAAAACATTATTTACTGTTTTGATGGAGATAAAGCCGGAAAAGAAGCAACTTGGAAAGCTTTAATTCTAACTTTACCTTATTTAACGGATGAAAGAACAATCAAATTTATTATTCTTCCAATAAATGAAGATCCTGATTCAATAATTAGAAAAGAAGGAGAGAAAAAATTTAAAGAAAGAATTATAAATGCTATTAGCCTATCAAAGTTCTTGTTTCAAAGTTTATTAAAAAATAAAACTATTATTTCAACAGAAGAAAAAATAAAATTTTGCATTAAATCAAAAACACTAATTGATAAAATACCTGGACAAATTACAAAGATTTATTTGAGAAAAAAATTAGGAAAAATAGTTGGAATTATTGAAGAATACGAGCTAGAAAAAATAATTCCATTATTTTATAAACATAAAAAAAAATTAAAAATAATAAAAAAAAATACAATGCGAACATTAATTGCTTTATTAATACAAGACCCTAAAATAGCCAAAATAATTCCGGATCTGTCTGAACTAAAATTGATTAAAATTCCAGGAATATCTTTATTTTTAGATATTTTTTATAATTGTAAAAAAAAAGAAAATATAAATACAGGCCAATTATTAGAACTTTATAGACATTCTAAAAAAAATATTTTATCAAAATTAATTCAATGGGATCATATGATCGTTCAAAAAGAAGCAAGAAATGTGTTCTTAGATACCTTGATAAATTTATTTAATACTATTTTAAGAAATAGACAAGAGTCTTTAATTTCTAAAGATCGAATTAAAAATATAAATACATCTGAAAAAAAAGAATTATGGTTAATAAATAAAGAACTTTCTAAATAATTGATTATTTTTACTTTTCTAAAAAAAATAGAAAATTAAAAATTTTAAAATTAAAATAATAAAATAAAGAATTTTTACAATTTCGTTTAAATGGTATAATAAAAAATATATTATAGCAATTAGTTTTAACCCTATTTATAATATTTATTGTTAAATAAAAATTATACTGAAAATAAATTTAATTAACTGAAGTATGGACACAGTATTATGCAGCGAAATCCGCAGTTTCAGCTCAAGCTACTAATTACATATGGGAAAGAACAAGGTTACTTGACTTATTCTGAAATTCATGATCATTTACCAGATGATATTGTTGATTCAGATCAAATTCAAGATATCATTCAAATGATTAACGATATGGGAATACAAGTGGTGGAAAAAGCCCCAGATGCTGATGAACTTATATTAAATGAAACACAAACAGATACCGATGAAGATGCTGTAGAAGCAGCAGCTCAGGTCTTATCTAATGTTGAATCAGAATTAGGTCGTACAACTGATCCTGTTCGCATGTATATGCGTGAAATGGGAACTGTTGAATTACTTACTAGAAAAGGTGAAATAGATATAGCTAAAAGAATAGAAGAAGGAATTAATCAAGTCCAATCTTCCGTAGCAGAGTATCCAGAAGCAATTACCTACTTATTAAAACAATATGAACGTGTAGAAAATAAAAAAATGCGATTGTCTGATTTAATAATAGGATTTGTTGACCCAAATATAGAAGATTATATATCTTCAGCATCAAATAATGCAGAAGAAGAATTACAACATCATGAAAATAATTTAGATAAAGAGAATACAAATGAAGAGGATAACTCAATAGATCCAGAAATAGCAAAAGAAAAATTTTTTGCTTTACGTAATCAATACTTAATAACACATTATTCTATAAAATCAAAAAAAAGAAATCATAAAGATACTATTTCAGAAATAAATAATTTATCTGAAATATTTAAACAATTTAGATTAGCTCCCAAACAATTTGATTATTTAGTTAATAATATGAGAAACATGATGAACAAAGTACGTGTTCAAGAACGTTTAATTATGAAATTATGTGTTGAAAAATGTAAAATGCCTAAAAAAAAATTTATTAGCCTATTTGTTGGTCAAGAAACAAACATTAAGTGGTTACATCAAGCAAAAAAAATGAAACAACCTTGGTCTGAAAAACTTTATAAAATAAAAGATAAAATTTTGTCTATATCTAATATATTATTAAAAGTTGAAAAAGATACAGGTTTAACTATAGAACAAGTAAAAGATATAAATAGAAGAATGGCAATTGGAGAAGCAAAAGCTAAACGTGCTAAAAAAGAAATGGTTGAAGCTAATTTAAGACTGGTAATTTCAATTGCTAAAAAATATACTAATCGAGGATTACAATTTTTAGATTTAATTCAAGAAGGAAATATAGGATTAATGAAAGCAGTTGATAAATTTGAATATAGAAGAGGCTATAAATTTTCAACATATGCTACTTGGTGGATAAGACAAGCTATTACTCGTTCTATTGCTGATCAAGCAAGAACTATTCGCATTCCTGTTCATATGATTGAAACAATTAATAAACTTAATAGAATTTCTAGAAATATGTTACAAGAAATGGGAAGAGAGCCTACTCCAGAGGAATTGTCAGAAAAAATGCTTATTCCAGAAGATAAAATAAGAAAGGTATTAAAAATAGCAAAAGAACCAATTTCCATGGAAACTCCAATTGGAGATGACGATGACTCTCATTTAGGAGATTTTATTGAAGATACCACGTTAGAACTTCCCTTAGAATCAGCGACTTCTGAAAGTCTTCGTTCTGTTACTCATGATATTTTAGCTGGATTAACGCCTAGAGAAGCAAAAGTATTAAGAATGCGATTTGGAATCGATATGAATACTGATCATACTTTAGAAGAAGTAGGAAAACAGTTTGATGTTACAAGAGAAAGAATTAGACAAATAGAAGCTAAAGCTTTGCGAAAGTTAAGACATCCTAGTCGATCTGAAGTACTTAAAAGTTTTTTAGATGACTAATACTAATATTAGGTAGTAACTAATCTAAATTCATTTATTTAAAAAAAAATAATTTAAAACATAGTGTATTTATTAGACTTAGTTATCTAGTTTTAAACAGATTGTTTTTTAAAAAAGTTTAATAAATACGCTGAGAAAATAATTACATAATTTTGTTAATGTCTAACTAAACTATTTTTCCAGGAACTCCTACAACAGTAGTGTTTGAAGGTATAGAAGATAAAACCACTGCATTAGCCCCTATTTTTGCATTAGATCCTATTTTTATATTTCCTAAAATTTTAGCTCCTGCTCCTATCATAACTCCATTTCTAATTTTAGGATGTCTATCTCCTTTTTCTCCCCCTATACTTCCTAAAGTTACTGAATGTAAAATCTGAACATTATTTCCAATACTAGCTGTTTCTCCAATTACAATTCCCGTAGCATGATCTAAAATGACTCCAGAACCAATTTTTGCAGCAGGATGTATATCTACTGAAAAAATCGTAGAAATTTGATTTTGAATATAAGTTGCTAATAATTTTTGAGAAGAATTCCAAAAAAAATGAGAAATTCTATATAATTGCAAAGCATGAAACCCTTTAAAATATAAAAGAGGAATAGATAAAGAATTTACAGCTGGATCAATAAAATATGCCACTTGAAGATCTTTAATAGCATTTTTTATAATTGAAAAATTAGACTCATAAACAGTATTAATAAGATTTAAAAATTTCTTATTTGAAAAAAAAGAACTACTTAGTTTATCTGATAAAATAGTTGATAATGCCATTTGAAAAGAATTATGTTTTAACAAATAAAAATAATAAAAATCATATAGAATAGGTTCTTTTTTAATTGCTTCAACTCCTTCATATTTTATTTTTTCCCAAATTTTATTTACTTCTTTAAGCAAAATTTTTCCTCTCTATAATTAATTATATATAAAAACATATTATTCTTGAGATAAATTAAAATTTACATTTTTTAAAATTTTATAAAATAAATATTTAAATTATATAATTTAAATATTTATTTAATTTTATTAAGAATATTTTTAAGATAAATTTAAAAGTTATATATAAAAATATTGTTACATATTTAAGAATTTTTTTTCTAACTCTATCATTTTAGATACTTGAGAAAAAGAAACACCGCCTAAAGCATCTCTTTTTTTTAATGAAGAATTTAAACTGATATTTTCATATACATCTTTTTCGATTAAATTGCTATAGTTTTTAAAAACTTTTAATTCAATTTTTTCCAAAGATAAATTTAATTTACTAGCATATAAAATTATTTTTCCTGTAATATCATGAGCATCTCTAAAAGGCATGCCTTTTTTAACAAGATAATCAGCCAATTCAGTAGCATTTGTATAACCTTTTTGAGCTGATTTTCTACAATTTTTCAGATTTACAGTAATATTTTCTAAAACTAAAACAGACATTTTTAAACAATTAATCCATATTTCTATTGTTTCAAATAAATTTTTTTTATCTTCTTGCATATCTTTATTATAAGATAATGGCAAACCTTTTAATAATATCATATTACTTATTAAATTTCCGCACACTTTTCCACATTTACCTCTAATTAATTCTAAAGCGTCCGGATTTTTTTTTTGCGGCATTAAAGAAGATCCTGAAGTTACAGAATCGGAAAGTTCAATAAAATTAACTTCCCCTGAATTAAAAAAAATTAAATCTTCAGAAAATCTAGAAAGATGAATCATACTAATTGAGGCAGTAGATAGCAATTCTATAACATAATCTCTATCCGAAACACTATCCAAAGCATTTTTAGTAGCTGTTCTAAAACCTAGATTAATAGACAACTCTTCTCTATTTATTTTCCATGCTGTTCCTGCTAATGCTCCCGAACCTAAAGGATTTTCATCTAATCGATATAAAGCATCTTTTAATCTCGATTCGTCTCTTTTAAACATTTCTAAATAAGCAAGACACCAATAAGCAAAAGTTATAGGTTGAGCGCTTTGTAAATGCGTATATCCAGGCATAATAGATTTTTGATTTTTTTCTGCCAAATTAATTAATTTTTTTTTCAAATTATTTACACTATTTAAAATTTTTTTAATATTACATTTGCACCATAATTTTAAATCTGTAGTAACTTGATCGTTTCGGCTTCTTCCTGTATGTAATTTTTTACCTAATGAACCTAATGAAGAAATTAATTTTTTTTCAATCCAGCTATGTATGTCTTCTTCTTGACTTTCTAATATAATCTTAGAATTTATTTCTACTTCTTTTAAAATAGCATTTAACGCAAATTCAATTTTTTTTTGTTCTTCTAACGTTAAAACATTAACTTTTGTCAACGCTTTAGACCACTGAATTGATAAAAAAATATCTTGTTTAACTAATTTATAATCAACATTTAACGATCTATTAAATATTTTAAAGAACCTATCAGGTTCTTTAATAAACCTTCCACCCCAAAGAGACATAATATTACCTTGTTCAATAGAAAAGTTTTTAATTGCTTTAAAATTTTTTTTTGACTAAATTATTTTAATTTGAAAATTTTTTATTGATAGAATTTTTATTCATTGATTTTATTCTTGAAGATAAGGAAAACAAATTTATAAATCCTTTTGCATCTGATTGATCGTATACTTCCTCTTTTCCAAAAGTCGCATATTCTTTAGAATATAAGGAATTAATTGATCTTTTTTGTATTACCCTTGATGTTCCTTTATATAATTCTAATACTACCTCTCCTGTTATATCTTTTGACAAAATATCACCTGCTGCTTCTAAAGATTTTCTAATAGGAGTAAACCAACGACCTTCATATACTACTGAAGCCATTTCTAATGAAAGTTTTTGTTTCCATTGAAAAGCATTTTTATCTAACACTAGCTCTTCAATAGCTCTTACAGCACTCATCATTAAAGTTCCCCCTGGTGTTTCATAACAACCTCTTGACTTAATACCCACTAATCTATTTTCAACCATATCAACGCGACCAATACCATGACGGGATGCTATTTTATTTAATATTTTCAAACATTCTAATGGTTTTAATTCATATTTATTGACTGAATGTATGTTCCCTTCTTTTATTTTAATAAAAACTTTTTCAGGAATTTCTGGAGCTAATTTAGGATTAGTTGTCCACATCCAACAATCTTCTTTAGCTGCATTCCATGGACATTCTAAATCCCCTCCTTCTGTAGAAATATGCCATATGTTTTCATCTCGACTATAAATTTTCTTAATGGTTGCAGCAATAGGAATATTTCTTTTTTGTAAATAAATTAACAATTCTTCTCGAGATTTAAAATTCCATTCTCTCCAGGGAGCTATTACTTTTAAATGCGGTGCTAAAGCTGCATAAGCCATTTCAAATCTTACTTGATCATTTCCTTTTCCTGTGGCTCCGTGACATACAGCAAATGCTTTTAACTTAATAGCAAGATCAATTTGAGCTTTTGCTATAATAGGACGTGCCATTGCTGTGCCTAATAAATAATTCCATTCGTATAAAGCTCCTATTCTTACTATAGGATAAATGTACTTTTCCACAAATTCTTTTTTAAGATCACATATATAACATTGAGTTGCTCCAGACTGTATTGCTTTTTTTTCTATATCTATTAAATCTTTAGAGGATTGTCCTACATCTGCTACAAAAGCTATTACTTCATATCCGTAATTTTCAATTATCCAAGGAATAATTGCTGAAGTATCTACACCTCCTGAATAAGCTAAAATAACTTTTTTAACTGTTTTTATATTCATAATTTAATTCCTTAATTATCAATGTGGCAATACTTGAGTACCTATTGATTTGCCTTGAAATAATAATTGCAACTCGTCTTCATTCTGCCAACTTGCTATATCTACTACTTTATTTAAAGTTTTAGCTGCTTCTAAAGCAGCATGAACTTTAACAATCATTCCATCGGTAATAATTCCTCTATCAATTAATTTATTTGCTAAATTAGTATTAATTTTAGAAATCGGTTTTCCTTTACCATCTAAAATTGAGCTTATATCTGAAAGTAATATTAAATCTGCATCTAAAACTAAAGATATTGCTGTAGCAGCAACATCAGAATTAACATTCATTAAAATTCCATCTTCAGTAATACCTACAGAACTAATAATCGGAATAATTCCTTGAGTTAAAATAAGTTTTAAAAATTTAGAAGATTGAGGTTTAGCTGTACCAACGTATCCAAGAGAAGAATTTAATTGAGTTACACTCGTACTATTTCCATCTGTTAGACACAATCCTATAGCATTAATGTTATATTTTTTAGCCCAAGCTAATAACATTTTATTAACTGTACCACTTACTACTCCAACTATAATTTTAATATGTTCAATTGGAGTAATTCTTAATCCTTTTTTCTTTTTTATAGGAAGTGATAATTTTTTCATTAAATTATCTATACTTCCTCCTCCTCCATGTACGATTATTATTTTTCTGTCATACAAATTTTGGTACGACACAAAAATTTTAAATAAACGCTTCATGGCAGCATCACTATCTAAAAGCAAACCGCCTAACTTTATTACTAAAGGAATTTTACTCATTTTTAATAACTCAACGTTTTATTTAAAAAATAAAAAAAAAATTTAAAAATTCCCAAAAAAAACTAAATATTTTTAAAATATTTAATTTTTAATATTAATAATCTTAGTAATTCTTTCGATTTATTAAAAAAATAAATATTTATTTATATAAATTAAGACTTTTATATTTAATTAATTTAAAAATTTTAACTAAAATAAATTAATCAAAAAAAATTAAGTTATAAGATTCAATATATATTTTTTTAGAAAAAATATTTTTAGTAAAAATCAATTTTTTTTTAAATAATAATATTTTTACTAAAAATTTTTTTAAAAAATACTAGGCTAACTAATATTTATGGGAGTTTATAAAAAATAAAAGAACTATTTAATTAACTATTAGCTAAATAACTAATTAAAAGTTATTAATTAATTTACTAGCACTTAAACATGTAATTAATTATTTAAAAAATTTTTTTTAATTTATATTAAATCAAAAATTAATGTTAGAATTTTTAAAAAGATATTTGATTTAATATGCAACAAATGAAATAAACAATTTCTAATCGATTTAAAGTATAAAAATGAAAATGTCTAACACCTTCTCGAAATAATATATAAATCATTTCTAACATTATATTTGAACCTATAATTTTACAAATGTCTATATCATTCTTAAAATTTTTAAAAGTATTTTTTATTCCTTTAGGTATAGATACTTTTCCTAATTTAGCAAAACGAAGTAATTGATCAAAATTATAAATAGGTAATATTCCCGGAACTATATCTTTTTTGATACCCATAGAAGAACATTTATCTCTAAAATGTAAATAATGATCTATTTTAAAAAAAAACTGGGTAATAGCCCTATTAGCCCCAGCGTCTAATTTGTTTTTTAAATTTATAATGTCTAAATAAGCACTTTTAGCTTTTGGATGAACTTCAGGATAAGCTGCAACTGAAATATCAAAATCTGCTACTTCTTTTAATAAACATACTAAATCAAGAGCATTCATTTTAGATTTACTACCATTTTCTAATTCATCACCTCTTAATGCCACAACCTGAAAAATATCATTATCCCAATATTTTCTAGCAATATTTCTTAGTTCAGTTTTAGTGAAATCTGAACACGTAAGATGAGGTGCAGTATTAATTTTAGTAGTTTCTTTTATTTTTTTTACTAAAGAATAGGTTAAATTTTCATTGCCACTATTTGCACCATGTGTAACAGAAAAAAAACTTGGTTTAAACAGTTTTAACTTTTTAATAGTATTCCATAATTTTTTTTCCAAAAAATTATCTTTAGAAGGAAAAAATTCAAAAGAAATTTGAATTTCTTCTCCTATTTTTGAAAATTTTTCAAAAAAGAAATCTTTTTGATATAAATTTAAATTATTCATAATTGTTTCTCAAAAAATTTTTATTTTTATATGTACAAAATATTGTACACTTAATTATTTAAAATTTGTATTTTATTAAATAAATATATTTTTTACTAACATAGAACATGTATTTAATAATTTAAAAAGTAAATAAATGTAGTAAGGTGATTATTAATCACATTAATACTATAAAAATTAAAACAAAAAAATTTAGGTGTTAAATATTCATGCAAATTTTAAAAAAAAGATTCGAAATTAAAAAAAAATTCTCTGTTAAATTCTTTTTTTTAATTTAAAAAAAATATTAATGTATTTATTTTATTAACATTACTAATTTTTGAAATATTTAAAATCTAAAAATTTTTTGTTAAAAATTCACAATATTTATTGCATAATTAATCTTAACAATATTTTTAAAAAATATTCTATGTTGCACAAAAAAAATAAAAAAATAGCGTTATATAAAAAATACGGATTTTTTTATGAATTTTATTTTTAAAGCTTTAAAAAATAAAAATTTTTTTTAAAAAAATAAATGTAATTTACTTACTAAGTATAAAATTTATTAATTTAAAAATAAATAAAAAATATGTTTTTAAATTTAAATTAATTTAAATTTTAAAAAAAAAACAAGATAATTTAAAATTATCAATAAATTTAAATTTTTTTATTGCATAAGAACAGTTCTATACGTATTATAGTATATTATACATTAATTATGTTAGCCGGCTTAGCTCAGAAGGTAGAGCGACTGACTTGTAATCAGTAGGTCACCAGTTCGATTCCGGTAGCCGGCATCAAATGCAAATGTTATTAGGTGGGATTCCCGAGCGGTTAAAGGGAGCAGACTGTAAATCTGCCGTCATCGACTTCGAAGGTTCGAATCCTTCTCCCACCAAAAAATATTAAATTTTTATTTTTATAAAGCATATAAATACAAAACTTTTAAAAGCGGACATGGTATAAAGGTTATTACCTCAGCCTTCCAAGCTGAAGATTCGGGTTCGATTCCCGATGTCCGCTCCAAAAAAAGCTGGTATGGCTCAGTTGGTAGAGCGCGCCCTTGGTAAGGGCGAGGTCCCCAGTTCAATCCTGGGTATCAGCAAAAGCAATATTCTTATTTATAAACAATATAAATTCAAAAAAATATTTCTGATATTCATTTCTTATGCGTCCTAAAAAATACTGTTAGAAAACATACCTTTTGAATTACTACTAAATCTTATAAAAAAATGTTTTTTATTCAAATTATTCAAAAAAATAAATAATAAAATATTAAATTTTATAAAAAACTAAATTAAAAATTTATATTCAAATTAATTATCCATAACTTAATTTAACTTTTTAATATATTAAAAAAACTTTTTTGAGATGTTTTATGAAACAAGCTAAACGGATTAAAAAAAAAAAAATATTACAGAATACATAAAATGTATTACAATATTGATTTCGTCATTCCTATTAATTTTAAATAATTTATTTCTTAAAAAAAATTTTTTACCTAAATACGAGATAAATATTTTTCTTTTAATAATAATAACAATTATATTAATTCAATCTTCAGAAAGAGGAAAAAAATTATCTTTTTTAATAAAAGAAGCTACAATAGAAATAAGAAAAATCGTTAAACCAACAAAAAAAGAAGCCTTCTACACAACTCTTGTTATAGTATTGGTAACTTTTTTAACATCTATTATAATATGGGGGTTAGATAATATCTTATTTTATATAATTTCAATAATTACAAAAATGAGAATATAAAATGGATAACAAGAAAAAATGGTATGTGTTACAAACATTTTCAGGATTTGAAAGTAAAGTTGTAAACTCTATTAAAGAACACATTGAATTAAAAAAAATGAATGATTTATTCGATGAAATCATGGTTCCTTCAGAAGAAGTTGTTGAAATAAAAAAAGGAAAAAGAAAAAAAAGCGAATATAAATTCTTTCCTGGATACATACTTATTCATATGAATATGACTAGTTTAAGTTGGCATTTAATAAAGAATGTTCCTAAAGTCATGGGATTTGTAGGAGGAACTTCTGAAAAACCTTCTCCTATTAGTGATAAAGAAGTAAAAATCATAATTGATAAAGTAAAAAAAGTTGAAAATAAACCTCGTCCTAAAACTATTTTTGATCCTGGAGAAATAGTAAGAGTTAAAAACGGACCATTTTCAGATTTTAATGGAGTGGTTGAAACAGTAGATTATGAAAAAAATAGATTAAAAGTATCGGTATCAATTTTTGGAAGAGCTACCCCAGTAGAATTAGATTTTTCACAAGTTGAAAAAAATTAATCTTAATAAGATATTGCAGTTATTTTTTAATAAAATATAAATATTTTATTAACTAGAGAAAATCAAAGATGGCAAAAAAAATTCAATCATACATAAAATTACAAGTATCCGCAGGAACGGCTACTCCAAGTCCTCCAATTGGGCCTGCTTTAGGTCAAAAAGGAGTCAATATTATGGAATTTTGTAAATTATTTAATGAGAAAACAAGCAACTTAGAAAAAGGAACTCCAATTCCCGTCATTGTAACAGTATACTCGGATCGATCTTTTACTTTCATTACTAAAACACCGCCCGCTTCTGTATTATTAAAAAAATTTTCTGGAATCAAATTGGGATCAGGAAAAACAAAAACTGAAACGGTTGGAAATATTAGTAAACTACAAATTCAAGAAATTGCGAAGATTAAGAAAAAAGATATGACCGGCTCTAATATTGATAAAATGAGTAAATCAATTGAAGGTACAGCAAAATCAATGGGTTTAGTAATTACGGAGTAAGTAATACATGTTTATTAGTAAAAGAATGAAAAAAATTAAGGAAACAATTAACAAAAAAAATATTCTTAAAGTAGATGTAGCTATTAAAAAATTAAAAAAATTATCAACAGTTAAATTTGTAGAAACGATGGATGTTTCCGTTAATTTAAGTATAAACCCTAAAAAATCAGATCAGAATGTACGAGGGTCAACTATTTTACCAAATGGTATTGGAAAATTAATTAAAGTAGCTGTATTCGCTCAAGGAACTCATATTGAACAAGCAAAATTAGCTGGAGCAGATTTTTTTGGTTTAAATAGTTTAATTCAAAAGATAAAAATGGAAGGTGCGAATTTTGATATTGCAATCGCCTCTCCTGAAAGTATGGAAAAATTAACATCAATTGGATCAATTTTAGGCCCTAAAGGATTGATGCCTAATCCGAAATCAGGAACAATTACAGAAGATATATTCAATGCAGTAAAAAACGCCAAAAAAGGTCAAATACGATTTCGTAATGACAAAAATGGGATCATTCACGCTGCTATTGGAAAAATAAATTTTTCTACTAACAGCATAAAAGAAAATTTATTTAAGTTTTTAGAATCAATAAAAAAATTAAAACCAAGACAATCTAAAGGAAAATTTTTTAAAAAAATTACTTTATCAAGCTCTATGGGTGGAAGTATAGTAATAGATCAATCCAGTTTAAAAGAAATTATTGATTAAAAATTTATTATTAAAATTTATAAAATGAACCAACTTAAAATTTTTTTATCAAAAAAATATATTTTTTAATTTAATTTTAATAGTTCATTTAAATTATTTTTTTATATTCTTTAAATTATTTAAAAAATATAAATATTGAAAATCTAATATACTTATCATCCTTTTGGTTTAAAAAACTCTAAATTGAATTATTTTTATCTTAAAAATCTAGGAGTAAAAAATAAATGGGATTAAACCTTCAGAAAAAAAAAACAATTATTGAAAATATGCATAAAACTGCAAATTTAGCATTATCAGCAATAATTGCAGATTCTAGGGGGATAATTGCAAATAAAATTAATTATCTTAGAAAAAAATCAAGAGAAAATGGAATTATTTTTAATATAGTTCGAAATAATTTATTAAAACTAGCATTTAAAGGAACTCAATTTGAATGTTTAAAAAAAAAATTATCAGGTCCCATATTAATTGCTTTTTCTATGGAACATCCAGGAAGTGCTGCTAGAATTTTCAAAAAATTTTCTATAGAAAATAAGGGTTTTAAAATTATTGGAGCTGCCTTAAAATCTAAATCATTATCTTCTTCAAAAATCGATCAACTTGCAGCTATGCCAACATATAAAGAAAGCATAATTCTTATAATTAACATCATGCAAGAAATAACTTTGGGTAAACTTCTTAGAACATTAATTGCTATAAAAGAAAAGTAATTCTTAAAAAAAATTACTTAGAAAATAAATTCAGCTAATTTAAACATTACATAAACAGTGTCTAAATTTATTTCAGGAAAACTTTCATGCCTATTACAAAAGAACAAATTATAGAAGCTATTGCTGATATGTCAGTTACAAATGTAATTGATCTTATTTCTGATATGGAAAAAAAATTTAATGTTTCTGCTGTTTCTCAGAACAACTCTGGAAACAATCAGAATACATCCAATATAGAAGAAAAAACAGAATTTAATGTTTTTCTAAAATCGATAGGAAAAAATAAAATTGCAGTTATTAAAGCGGCACGTAGTGCTACTGGTTTGGGTTTAAAAGAAGCTAAAGATCTAGTGGAATCAGCTCCTGTTATAATCAAAGAAAATCTTAATAAAAATGATTCTTTATCTTTAAAAAAAGCTTTAGAAGCTGCTGGCGCCGAAATTGAAATTAAATAAATATAAATCTTATTTTATAATATATAAAAACACTTTAAAAAAAAATTAAATTAATATTACTAGCTGGTGAGATAATAATCACCAGCTTTTAAAATATGAAAATATTATTTCCATAAGAATTTTTTCTTATAAAAATATTATTCAATATATACGATATATAAAAAGAAAAACAATAATTTTTCTCAATAAGAAAAAGCTTGATCTTTAGTTAGTTGAGGAACTCCATGGTGTACTCTTATACCGAAAAAAAAAGAATTCGAAAAGATTTTGGAAAACGTCCAAAAGTATTAGAAATACCTTATCTTCTTTCTATACAAATTAACTCTTTTAAAAAATTTATTAAAAAAGATAAAAAAGGAATTTATGGATTAGAAGCGGCATTTCGGTCAGTCTTTCCAATTAGAGGTTATAATGGAAATGCTGAACTACAATATGTAGGATATCGTTTAGGAAAAATTATTTTTGATGTTAAGGAATGTCATATTCGAGGTACAACATATTCCGCTCCTCTACGAGTTAAATTGCGATTAATTATCTATGAAAAAGATACTTTCAAGTCAATTATAAAAGATATAAAAGAACAAGAAGTATATATGGGAGAAATTCCTTTAATGACAAATAACGGAACATTTATTATTAATGGAACAGAAAGAGTTATTGTTTCTCAACTACATCGAAGTCCTGGAGTATTTTTTGACAGTGATAAAGGAAAAACTCATTCTTCTGGAAAAATATTATATAATGCAAGAATTATTCCCTATAGAGGTTCTTGGCTAGATTTTGAATTTGATCCTAAAGATCATTTGTTTGTTCGTATTGATAGAAGAAGAAAATTACCTGTAACAATTATATTAAAAGCATTAAATTATTCATCAGAAAATATATTAAACATGTTTTTTAAAACTAATACATATCTTATAAAAGACAAAATAATTGAAATGCAATTAATAGCTGAAAGATTAAGAGGAGAAACTGCTTCATTTAATATAAAATGCGACAATAATATATTATATGTTGAAAAAGGAAGAAGAATTACCGCTAACCACATAAAAAAACTAATTGAAAATAATGTTAAAAGTTTACAAGTTCCAACTGAATACATTATAGGAAAAATCTTATCAAAAAACTATTTTAATATTTCTACTGGAGAAATTATAGCTTCGGCTAATACAGAACTTACTTTAGAAATATTTGAAAAAATAAAACTTGCAGGTTTTAAAAAAATTGAAACCTTATTTACTAATGATTTAGACCATGGCCCTTATATTTCTGAAACTTTAAAAATTGACTCTACAATTGATAAAAATAGCGCTTTAATAGAAATATATCGAATGATGCGACCTGGTGAACCTCCTACAAAAGAAGCTGCTGAAGCTTTATTTTCAAACTTATTTTTTTCAGAAGATAGATATGACTTATCTTCTGTTGGAAGAATGAAATTTAACTGCTCATTACACAGAAAAGAAATACATGGCCCTAATACGTTAAGAAAATCAGATATTATTGATGTAATTAAAAAATTAATTAATATCCGAAACGGAAAAGGTGAAGTGGATGATATAGATCATTTAGGAAATAGAAGAATCAGATCTATTGGAGAAATGGCAGAGAATCAATTTAGAATAGGATTAGTTAGAGTAGAAAGAGCAGTAAAAGATAGATTATCTCTTGGTGACTTAGAAACACTAATGCCACAAGATATTATTAATGCTAAACCAATTTCAGCAGCCGTAAAAGAATTTTTTGGATCAAGTCAACTATCACAATTTATGGATCAAAACAACCCTTTATCAGAAATAACACATAAAAGAAGAATTTCCGCTCTTGGAGTCGGGGGTTTAACTAGAGAAAGAGCAGGTTTTGAAGTTAGAGATGTTCATCCTACTCATTATGGAAGAGTATGCCCTATAGAAACTCCAGAAGGACCTAATATTGGTTTGATTAATTCATTATCTGTATATGCTCATGCTAATGAATATGGTTTTTTAGAAACACCATATCGAAAAGTTAAAAATTCCATTGTAACTAATAAAATACACTATTTATCAGCTATTGAAGAAGGAGATTTTATTATTGCACAAGCTAATACTAATTTAGATGAAAATGGAAATTTTTTGGAAGAATTAGTTACATGTAGAAATAAAGGAGAATCTGGTTTATTTCATAAAAGTAAAGTAAACTTTATGGATGTTTCCACTCAACAAATTGTTTCTGTTGGTGCATCTTTAATACCTTTTTTAGAACATGACGACGCCAATCGAGCTCTGATGGGTGCTAATATGCAAAGACAAGCCATTCCAACATTAAAATCAGATAAACCTTTAGTTGGAACTGGAATGGAAAGAGCAGTTGCTGTAGATTCTGGAGTAACAGTTATTGCAAAAAGAGGTGGGTTAGTTGAGTATATGGACGCATCAAGAATTGTTATTAAAGTAAATGATTCTGAAACTCTACCTGATGAAGCTGGAATAGATATTTATAATCTAACTAAATATACTCGATCAAACCAAAATACGTGTATTAATCAAATACCCTGTGTTCAACCTAATGAAATTGTGAAAAAAAAAGATGTATTAGCAGATGGTCCATCTACAGATCTTGGAGAGCTTGCATTAGGTCAAAATATGCGAGTAGCTTTTATGCCATGGAATGGGTACAATTTTGAAGACTCTATCTTGATATCCGAAAAAGTAGTTCAAGATGACCGGTTTACTACTATTCATATTCAAGAACTTTCTTGCATATCCAGAGATACAAAATTAGGAATAGAAGAAATTACTTCTGACATACCGAATGTTGGAGAATCTGCATTATCTAAGTTAGATGAATCAGGAATTGTATATATTGGTGCAGAAGTAAGCGATGGAGACATTCTAGTTGGAAAAGTAACTCCTAAAGGAGAAACTCAACTCACACCAGAAGAAAAACTATTGCGAGCTATTTTTGGAGAAAAAGCATCTGATGTAAAAGATTCTTCTTTAAGAGTACCTAATGGAATTTCAGGAACAATTATAGATGTTCAAATATTTACTAGAGACGGAATTAAAAAAGATAAAAGAACTCTAGAAATTGAAGAAATGCATTTAAAAAATATTAAAAAAGATTTAACAGAAGAATTTAAAATTTTTGAATTTGGATTATTTAGTAGAATTAAGAACGTATTAATATCTAGTGGATATTTAAAGGAAAATATTAATAAATTATCTCATGAAGAATTATTAAATGTTTCCATGAAAGAAAAAAAAGAACAATTAACAAAATTGTCTAATCAGTATTATGAATTAAAAAGAAAATTTGAAAAAAAAATAGAAGAAAAAAGAAAAAAAATTACTCAAGGAGATGACTTAGCTCCAGGAATTTTAAAAATAGTGAAAGTATATCTAGCAGTAAAAAGACAAATCCAACCTGGAGATAAAATGGCGGGAAGACATGGAAATAAAGGAGTAATTTCAAAAATCAATCCTATCGAAGACATGCCTTACGATAAAAATGGAGTTCCAGTAGATATCGTTTTAAATCCATTAGGTGTTCCTTCTAGAATGAATATTGGACAAATTTTAGAAACTCATCTAGGAATGGCAGCTAAAGGAATAGGTGAGAAAATTAATTCTTTATTAAAAAAGAAAAAGAAAGTAGAAAAAATAAAAAAATTTTTACAAAAAGTCTTTGATTTAGGAGATAATATTAGACAAAAAGTAAATTTGAATTCATTTACAGATTATGAAATATTTTCTTTAGCAAATAATTTAAAAAAAGGAATGCCAATCGCTACACCAGTTTTTGATGGAGCAAATGAAACTGAAATAAAAGCATTATTATTACTCGCAGATTTACCGCCTTCAGGACAAATTAATTTGTTCGATGGCAGAACTGGTGAACAATTTGAAAGACCAGTAACAGTTGGATACATGTATATGCTTAAATTGAATCACTTGGTTGATGATAAAATGCATGCTCGATCTACAGGATCTTATAGTCTAATTACTCAACAACCTTTAGGTGGAAAAGCTCAATTTGGTGGGCAACGATTTGGAGAAATGGAAGTATGGGCGCTAGAAGCTTATGGAGCTTCATATACCTTACAAGAAATGTTAACAGTAAAATCTGATGATGTTAATGGAAGAACAAAAATGTATAAAAACATTGTTGATGGTAATCATCAGATGGAACCTGGAATGCCAGAATCTTTTAATGTACTGTTAAAAGAGATTAGATCATTAGGAATTAATATAGAATTAGAAGAAAAATAAAATATATTAATTACTAACACTGCAACTCTTTACCTCAACGGGAATCAATCCGTGAAAGATTTATTAAAATTTCTAAAATCACAAACTAAAACAGAAGAATTCGACGCAATAAAAATCGCTTTAGCGGCACCAGATATGATTCGTTCCTGGTCTTTTGGAGAAGTAAAAAAACCAGAAACAATAAATTATCGAACTTTTAAACCAGAAAGAGATGGTTTATTTTGTGCTAGAATATTTGGTCCTGTTAAAGATTATGAATGTTTATGTGGAAAATATAAACGGTTAAAACATAGAGGTGTTATTTGTGAAAAATGTGGAGTAGAAGTCACTCAAAGTAAAGTTCGTAGAGATAGAATGGGACACATTGAGTTATCATCTCCAACTGCTCATATTTGGTTTTTAAAATCTCTACCTTCTAGAATTGGGTTATTATTAGATATGCCACTAAGAGACATAGAAAGAGTTTTATATTTTGAATCTTATGTTGTAATTGATAGTGGAATGACTAATCTTGAAAAAAAACAAATTCTAACAGAAGAACAGTATTTAGATGCCCTCGAAGAATTCGGAGATGAATTTGATGCAAAAATGGGAGCTGAAGCAATACAACAACTTTTAATTCATATGAATTTAAAAGAAGAATGTGAAAATTTAAGACAAGAACTTAAAGACACAAATTCAGAAACTAAAAGAAAAAAAATTACTAAAAGAATTAAATTAATAGAGTCTTTTATACAATCTAATAACAAACCAGAATGGATGATTCTAACTGTTTTACCTGTTCTCCCCCCTGATCTTCGTCCATTAGTGCCTTTAGATGGAGGAAGGTTTGCTACTTCCGACTTAAATGATTTATATCGTCGTGTAATTAATAGAAATAATCGATTAAAACGTTTATTAGAATTATCCGCTCCAGATATAATTGTTAGAAATGAAAAAAGAATGTTACAAGAAGCTGTCGACGCTTTATTAGATAATGGAAGAAGAGGTAGAGCTATAACTGGCTCTAATAAAAGACCGCTTAAATCATTAGCTGACATGATTAAAGGAAAACAAGGTAGGTTTAGACAAAATTTATTAGGAAAAAGAGTTGATTATTCCGGAAGATCAGTAATTACCGTTGGCCCATATCTTCGTTTACACCAATGTGGGCTACCAAAAAAAATGGCTTTAGAATTATTTAAACCATTTATTTATGGAAAATTGGAAGTTAGAGGATTAGCAACTACAATAAAATCAGCTAAAAGAATGGTTGAACGAGAAGAACCTATCGTATGGGATATATTGGATGAAGTTATTAAAGAACATCCAGTTTTATTAAATCGAGCTCCTACTTTACACAGATTAGGAATTCAAGCTTTTGAGCCAATGTTAATTGAAGGAAAAGCTATTCAATTACATCCTTTAGTTTGTGCAGCATATAATGCCGATTTTGATGGTGATCAAATGGCAGTTCATGTTCCTTTAACATTAGAAGCACAATTAGAAGCAAAGGCATTGATGATGTCTACTAATAACATTCTTTCCCCTGCAAATGGAGATCCAATTATAGTACCCTCTCAAGATGTAGTACTAGGACTTTACTATATGACTAGAGAAACTATCAATGGGAAAGGAGAGGGAATGTTATTAAGTAATCCCAAAGAAGCGGAAAGAATTTATTATTTAGGTTTAGTTGATTTACATGCATCTGTTAAAGTAAGGATTACAGAATATAAAAAGAATAAGAATAATCAATTTATTAAAAATAAAAAAATTGTAAATACAACAATTGGAAGATCTATTCTATGGATGATAGTTCCAAAAGGACTTTCATTCAGTATTGTTAATAAAACATTAGGAAAAAAAAGTATTTCTAAAATGTTAAATACTTGTTATCGAATTTTAGGTATAAAAGATACTGTTAATTTTGCTGATCAAATTATGTATACTGGTTTTTCTTATGCTGCTAGATCTGGTGCATCAGTTGGAATTGATGATATGGTTATACCTAATGAGAAAATAGGAATTATCACAGAAGCAGAAAAAGAAGTTGTAGAAATACAAGAACAATTTCAATCCGGATTAGTAACTTCTGGAGAAAGATATAATAAAGTAATTGATATATGGGCTGCAGCTAACGAACGTGTTTCTAAAGCAATGATGAAAAATTTATCTACAGAATTCATTTTAGATAAAAAAGGAAAAAAAAGAGTACAAACTTCTTTTAATAGTATATTTATGATGGCAGATTCTGGTGCAAGAGGATCAGCGGCGCAAATTAGACAATTAGCAGGAATGAGAGGTTTAATGGCAAAACCAGATGGTTCAATTATTGAAACACCCATAACTGCTAATTTTCGTGAAGGGCTAAATGTACTGCAATATTTTATTTCTACGCATGGAGCAAGAAAAGGATTAGCAGATACTGCATTGAAAACAGCAAATTCTGGTTATTTAACTCGTCGATTGGTCGACGTAGCTCAGGATTTAGTTGTGACAGAAAACGATTGCAATACGAATAAAGGAATTTTTATGACTCCTGTCATAGAAGGCGGAGATGTTAAAGAGCCTTTAAGAGAAAGAGTACTGGGTAGAGTAACTGCTGAAAATGTTTTAAAACCTAATACAGCTAGTATCTTAATTCCTCGAAATACATTGTTAAACGAACAATGGTGTAATATTTTAGAAGAAAATTCCATTGATAATGTAAAAGTTAGATCAGTAGTTCATTGTAATACAAGTTTTGGAGTATGCGCATATTGTTATGGAAGAGATCTTGCTAGAGGTAATTTAGTGAATAAAGGAGAAGCAATTGGAGTTATTGCAGCTCAGTCAATTGGAGAACCAGGAACTCAATTAACCATGAGAACTTTTCATATTGGAGGAGCAGCTTCAAGAGTTGCTGCTGAATCTAATATTCAAGTAAAAAATGAAGGAACTATTCGACTAAATAATGCAAAATCTATTATGAACTCTAAAGGACAAATTATTATTTTATCTAGAAATGTTGAATTAAATATGATTGATTCCTTCGGTAGAACTAAAGAAAGTTATAAAGTTCCTTATGGAACCATCCTTACTAAAGGAAATGAAAAAAAAGTAAAAGCTGGAGAAACTGTCGCTATATGGGATCCACATACAATTCCTGTAATTAGTGAAGTTAAAGGTTTTGTTCAGTTTGTTGATATGATCGAGGGACAAAGTATTATTAGGCAAACTGATGAATTGACTGGTCTTTCTTCTATAGTTGTACTAGATATTTCTGAAAGAATCGCTTTAGGTAAGGATTTAAGACCATCGTTAAAAATTATAGACACTTATGGAAAAGATATACTAATTCCCGGTACAGATGTTCCAGCTCAATATTTCTTACCAGGAAAAGCTATTATTCAACTAGAAAATTTAACTGAAATTAGCTCTGGAGATACTTTAGCAAGAATTCCTCAAGAATCTGGAGGAACAAAAGATATTACTGGTGGTTTACCTAGAGTTGCTGATCTTTTTGAAGCTAGAAAACCAAAAGAATTAGCTATTTTAGCAGAAATTAGCGGACTAGTTTCTTTTGGAAAAGAAACTAAAGGAAAAAGAAGATTAATTATTAACCCTATGAATGACGAAAATCTGTATGAAGAAATGATTCCTAAATGGAGACAATTAAATGTTTTTGAAGGAGAGAGAGTTGAAAAAGGTGACGTAATATCTGATGGCCCTGAATCTCCCCACGATATTCTTAGATTAAGAGGTGTACAATCAGTTACTAGATATATTGTTAATGAAGTTCAAGATGTTTATCGTCTTCAAGGCGTAAAAATAAATGATAAACATATAGAAGTAATTATAAGACAAATGTTAAGGAAAGCTACTATTCTCCATTCTGGAAATTCAGATTTTTTAATAGGAGAACAAGTAGAATATTCAAGAATTAAAACAGCTAATGAAAAATTAATAAAAAAAGGAAAAAATCCTGCTACTTTTTCACGAGATTTATTAGGAATTACTAAAGCATCATTAGCAACAGAATCTTTTATTTCTGCCGCATCCTTTCAGGAAACCACTAGAGTATTAACTGAAGCAGCGGTTGCAGGAAAAAGAGATGAATTAAGAGGCTTGAAAGAAAATGTTATTGTAGGTAGATTAATTCCAGCTGGAACTGGATATGCTTATCATCAAACTAGAAGTAATCGTAAAGAACCTATAGAAAAAGTAGATATTTCTCATCAATCAAAAATCACCGTTGAAGAAGCATCTGCTAATTTATCAGAACTTTTAAACTCTGAATTAACAGTAAATTAACTTAATAAAATTTATATTTTATAAAAAATTCAAGAATATCTGAAAGAATAGATATTCTTGAATGAATTTTTTTTTAACTTTAAATGTTACATTTTCTTCCTAAATAATAATCCCAATCTTTCCAAATAGGTTTTAATCCTAATTTTTTTATCATATTTTCTATTTCTTTCGGAGTTCTAATATCTTTAATTTCAAATTGTTTTAATTTTTCTCTTTTTTTTGTTCTATTTAACTTTTTTGAATATCCTCCTGGATATGTTTTAGAATAAGCACTAATAGAATTAATTGCAATAGGAATAACGTTATCTCGAAAAGTAGCTTCTTCTCTTGTAGAAAGAGAAAATTCTACATCAGGGAAAAATAATCTAAAAACACAAATTAATTGAAATAACTCTCGATCACTAATAAAATTTTTTGATGAAATCCCCCCTACACATGGTTGTATACGAGGAAAAGAAACTGAAAAATTACTTCTCCAATATTTTTTTTTAAGAAATAAAAGATGCATTGCCATATAATAACAATCTGCTCTCCAACTATCCGATAACCCTAACAAAACTCCTATACCTATGTTATTTATTTGAGCATCTCCTACTCTTTCTAAGGCATTTAACCTAAAAAAAAAATCTCTTTTTTTACCCTTTAAATGATGTTGCAAATATGATTTATAATTATATGTTTCTTGATATACTAAAACTCCATCTACACCTATTTTCTTTAATTCTTTATAGTTTTTAGTAGAGAATGGCTGAAATTCTATTGTTAAAGTACTAAAATTTTTTCTAATTATAGGTAAATTCTTCCTAAAATAATCCATTCCAACTTTTTTTTCGTGTTCACCACTAACTAATAATATTTTTTCAAATCCTAACTCTTTAATCGATTTACATTCTTCTAATATTTCTTCACTAGTTAAAATTTTTCTTTTAATATTATTAAGAACAGAAAAACCACAATAAGTGCAAATGTTAGAACATAAATTAGAAACATATAAAGGTATATATAATGAAACAATGTTTCCAAATCTTTGACGTGTTAACTTTTTTGCTTTTTTTGCAATTTCTTCAATATATTGATTAGCAGAAGGAGATAACAGTGACATTATATTTTTCGAATTTACTTCTAAAGAAGATAATGCTTGTTTTACATCTAAATTATTTTTAGAATTGATGCTTTTAACAATTTTTTCCCAATTATACACTTTCCATTCTTGAGTAAAGTTGTTTTTCATAATTTTTTATCTTTTAGTCATCAAAAACGATGTCAAGGGGCTAGTTGATTCGGCATACTTCTTTTTTATGGGTAATTTAGCTTTTCTAGCTAAATATCCAGCTTTTACAGATAAACAAAAAGATTTTGCCATAGTAATAGGATCATCAGAAACTGCTATTGCTGTATTAACTAAAACAGCATCAGCACCGATTTCTATTGCTTTACTAGCATCACTCGGGGCACCAATCCCAGCATCTATTATTACAGGAACATTAGATTGTTCGATAATAATTTTTAACATATCGATAGTTTGTAATCCTTTATTACTTCCAATTGGAGAACCAATAGGCATAACCGCTGCACAACCTACCTCTTCTAATCGTTTACATAAAACTAAATCAGCACTACAATATGGTAGTACTACAAATTTTTTTTTTACTAATAATTCAGCTGCTTTTAATGTTTCAATAGGGTCAGGCATTAAATAATTAGTATCAGGATGAATTTCTAATTTAATCCAATTTGTATTCAAAGCTTCTCTAGCTAACATTGCTGCAAACACGGCTTCTTCAGCACTTTTTGCTCCAGACGTATTAGGTAAAAATTTTACATTTAGTTGTTTAAGCGGTTTTAAAAAATTTTCTTGTTTTTTCTTAAAATCAATTCTTGCAATAGATAATGTTACTATTTCTGTTTCTGATGTTTGAATCGATTGTAACATTATAGATGAACTAGAAAATTTTCCTGTACCTAATAATAATCTTGAATGAAATTCTTTATTTGATATTTTTAACATTCTTTTAACCTCCTGCTATAATATGAAAAAGAACAATTTGATCGTTATCTTTTATATTATATTCTTTCCATTCTTTTTGAGGAATTATATTGTTATTTACAGATACAGCTGAATTTTTAGAATATATTGGAAATTTTTTAAATAATTCTATTATAGTTAATGAGGATTTAATTAGCAGTTCTTTTTCATTCACTGTAATTTTCATTTTTCCCTCTGCATATAGAACAATGAATATTTTTTTTTAGATTTATTTGATTAATTGACAAATTTAATCCATTAAATAGCTGAATTTTTCCATTTATCGATGATTCTCCATTTAAAATTAATTTTAAAGTTTCTAATACTTGAAATGATCCTATTATTCCAGTTATAGGAGAAAAAATACCTAATGATTCACAATTATTGTTTTCTTTAATGTTTTCCGGCCATAAACATGAATAGCATCCAAATTTCCAAGGGGGTTGAATAACAATTAATTGTCCTTTAAATCCTATCGCTGAAGCAATTAACAAAGGTTTGTTTGCTTTTACGCAGAATTTGTTAATTATTCTTCTGGTTGTTAAATTATCTGTGCAATCTAATATTATATCTACTTTTTTAATAAAAAAATGAATATTTTTTTCATTAAGATATTCAGATATAGCTGTAATTTTACAATTAGGATTCATTTTTGTTAGACGTTTTTTAACTAATTCGGATTTTAATTTTCCTAATTGATTATTATCATATATAATTTGTCTTTGTAAATCGCTTAATTCTAAAACATCTCCATCTGAAATAAATAAAGTATTTACTCCAGAAGCTAATAAATACATTGATACAACTGATCCTAATCCTCCTAATCCAATAATTAATATTTTACTTTTTTGAATTTTATTTTGTCCTTTAATACCTACTTCTTTTAATAATAAATGACGGCTATAACGAAAAAAATCATTATCATTTAACATATTATTTCCAATATTTTTCAATTATTTTTAAAAATTCTAAAACACTGAACTTCCAATTTTTAGATTTTGTTATAGCACTAATTAAAGAAAAACCATCTATATTAAAATTTAAAATTAATGGTAAACGCTTTAATGTAATACCTCCGATTGCTACTATCGGAATGGTATCTTTTTTTTGTATGTATGTTTTAATTTTTTTTAATCCTTGAGGCATACATTCCATTTTTTTGCTTCCAGTAGGAAAGATATGCCCAATAGCTATATACGAAGGTCGAAGACTTATTGCTTCATTAAATTCAATTTCATTTCTTGTTGAAACTCCAAGTTTTATACCAGAATTTAAAATTAATTTAAGATTAGCTTTTTTTAAATCTTCTTGGCCTAAATGAACTCCATAAGCTTTATGTTTTATTGCTAATTTCCAATAATCATTAATATATAAATTAATTTTTTTTATTTCAGAAATTTTTATTGCTGTTATTATTTCTCTTTCTATATCGAACTCAGATTTTTTTTTAATTCGAAGTTGAATATTTTTAATATTAAACTTAGATAATTTTTTAATCCAACTAGTACTATCTACAATAGGATACAATCCTATTTTTCTTGTAATGATTGGAAAATTTTTCAAAATTTTATTCCAAAAGTTAAAAACTATTTTTTTATTTTGTTAAATATTTAATTATTATTAATTTTTTATTGATTTATTAAAATTAGATGAAATAGTACTTTTTCTAATCTCTTGACTAATTTTCATTGAACAAAATTTAGGTCCGCACATAGAACAAAAATGAGCTGTTTTTCCTGATTTATTAGGTATACTTTCATCATGTAGAGTTCTAGCAGTATTAGGATCAATAGATAAATTAAACTGATCTTCCCATCTAAATTCAAAACGAGCTTTAGATAAAGCATTATCTCTAATTTGAGCTCCCGGATGCCCTTTTGCTAAATCAGCTGCATGGGCTGCTATTTTATAAGCTATTAAACCTGCCTTAACATCTTCTTTATTAGGCAAGCCTAAATGTTCTTTGGGTGTTACATAGCACAACATAGCGCAACCAAACCAAGCTATTAAAGCCGCTCCGATTCCTGAAGTAAAATGATCATATCCAGGAGCAATATCTGTAACTAATGGTCCTAATGTATAAAAAGGAGCATGTTGACAGTGTTCAATTTGTTTTGACATATTCTCTTTAATCATTTGCATTGGAACATGTCCAGGGCCTTCTATCATTACTTGTACATTTCTCTTCCAAGCTATTTTAGTTAATTTTCCTAATTCTTTTAATTCAGAAAATTGAGCTTTATCATTTGCATCATAAATTGAACCAGGTCTTAATCCATCTCCTAAAGAAATAGACACATCATATTCTGCACATATTTCACATATTTCATCAAAATGAGTATACAAAAAATTTTCTTTTTGATGGAATAAGCACCATTTAGCTATTATAGAACCTCCTCTAGAAACAATTCCTGTAAGTCTATTAGATGTCATAGGAATATGATCTAGCAATAATCCAGAATGGATTGTAAAGTAATCTACACCTTGTTTTGCTTGTTCAATAATAGTTTCTTTAAATATATTCCATGTTAAGTTTTCAGGTATTCCGTTTACTCTTTCTAAAGCTTCATATATAGGTACTGTTCCTATTGGGACAGGACTATTTCTTAATATATATTCTCTTATTTCTTTTATATATCTACCTGTTGATAAATCCATGACTGTATCGGCTCCCCAGACTGTTGCCCATACTAATTTTTCAATTTCTTCTTCAATTGAAGAGGAAATTGAAGAATTTCCGATATTAGCATTTATTTTTACCAAAAAATCTCTACCTATAATCATAGGTTCACATTCAGGGTGATTGATATTAGCTGGAATTATTGCACGACCAAGAGCTATTTGATTACGAACAAATTCAGATGTAATTTTTATATGTTGTTGATCTTTAAAATTGTTTCCAGAATGCTGTTGATTCATTCGTTTATCAATTATTTTTTGCTGATTTAAATTTTCTCGAACAGCGACAAATTCCATTTCTGAAGTAATGATTCCTCTTTTAGCATAATACATTTGAGTTAAACCAAACTTTGGTTTTGCTTTCCTAAAAGTATTAGAATTTAAAGTAGAAGAAATTTTTATTTTTTCATTTAAACAATCACTTGTAATTTTTTTAGTATATGAAATACTATCATTTCTAAGATTAATCCATTCTTCTCTTGTTTTTTTTATTCCCTGATATATATCAATTTTTTTTGTACTATCACCGTAAGGACCTGATGTATCGTAAGTTAAGATAAAATCTTTTTTTGGTTTTACTTTATCAGTTTTACACACATTATTATGATCAGAATTAATAGTTAAATTAATTTTTTTCATCGGAACAGATATTTTTTTTTTATTATCAGAAATATAAACACGTTCAGAATTTGGAAAAGTAGTACTTTTAATTGTATCAATAAATTTTTTTGCTTCTTTTCTAGCAAGATATCGTTTTTTATTTTTAATAATGTTCATTTTTTTCTCTATTTTTTTTATAATAACAAAAATATTTATATATATATTTTTTTTAAGCTTTAATTTTTTTAAAACTTTTAAAGTCAATACAATTATACTATGATAAATTTTTAAACTTTTTTAAAATAGTAAAATATTAATTTAGTAAAAAAATTCTGCTAAATTATAATGATTAATTATACAATAGATTGTATCTTTTTACATTCTTTAAAAACATTAATAATTTATTTCTATAAAAAAATTAAATAAAAAATTTTTAACAGTTAAAAACTTTAACTATAATGAATACTTATTTTACGTTTATTATTTTTAACACAAAAATATTAATACAAAAATACTTTCTTAAAAATTTTCAAACGATTTGAAATTATATAAAAATATATATTTTATATACCTCACTTTTATTTATATTTAATTAAAATTTATTCTTTAAAATATGTAACTACTCAGAAAAATAGTATTAATACTTTTTAAATTTTTAAATGAAATATTTAATTAAGGAAAAAAAAATGAATAAAGCTCAATTAATTGATATTGTTTCTGAAATTACCAATTTACCTAAAACTACTACTAAAATTTTTTTAGAAGCCACTCTATCAACGATTACAAATTCTCTTAAAAAAGGAGAAACAGTACAGCTAGTCGGGTTTGGAACATTTAAAGTAAATTATAGATCAGAAAGAATAGGTAGAAATCCTCAAACAGGAAAAGAAATTAAAATTTCTGCAACAAAAATACCAAGCTTTGCCTCAGGTAAAAGTTTAAAAGAAGCTGTTAAATAATGCCCAGAATCTTAAAATAAATGAGGGCATTTAGCCCTCTTATTTTTATAAAAATATAAAACTTATATTTAAATTATATTTTTTAAAAATATTAAAAAGAATAAAAAAATTATGAAATCAAAAAATATTAAAACTGCCTTAATTAGTGTATTTGATAAATCAGGAATTGTTGAATTTTCAAAAAAATTAATAAAAAAAAACATTAAATTATTTTCTACTGAAGGCACTGCGAATATATTAAGAAAAAATAAAATAAATGTTACAAACATTTCTGATTATATTAATTTTCCAGAAATTATGGATGGTCGATTAAAAACTTTACATTATCAAATTTATGCTGGTGTTTTATATAGAAAAGGAATAGATGATCACATTATTAAAAAATATTCTATAATTCCTTTTGATCTAGTAATAGCCAACTTTTATTCTTTTGATGAAAAAGAAAGTTGGAAAAATGAAAAAATGAAAGAAATTCTAAAATATATTGATATAGGAGGTCCAGCTATAGTTCGTGCTGCTGCTAAAAATTATGAACATATTTCAATTCTTGTAGATAATAAAGATTATTTACTATTTGATAAACATTTGGAAAATAATACATTATCTATAAATGAAAGAATGCGGTTAGCTATGAAAGCTTTTGAATACACCGCTATGTATGAAAAAAAAATATTTACTTTTTTTAAAAAAAAAGTTACTTCACTGAAAAAAAAAGAAGAAACTTTTCCATCAATATTAAATATGCAATTTTTTAAGAAAAAAAATCTTTCTTATGGAGAAAATAAACATCAAAAGGGAGCTTTTTATACAGAAAAAAAAGTTTTTTCTGGATCTATTGGAAATGTAGAAAAAATTCAAGGGAAGAAGTTATCATTAAATAATATTTATGATGCTGATATAGCTTTAGAATGTGTAAAGGAATTTATTGAACCTACTTGTGTAATAATTAAACATGGAAATCCTTGTGGTGTAGCCAGTGCAGAAAATTTACACCAAGCTTATAAATTAGCTTATGAAAGTGATTCATCTTCTGCATTTGGAGGAATTATTGCTTTTAATAAAATTTTAGATTCCGTTACTGCTTTAGAAATATTAAACAAACAATTCGTTGAAGTCATTATTTTTCCAGATATTACTTCATCTGCTTTAAAAATTTTTAAAAAAAAACCAAATATACGCTTACTTTCTGTTGGTTATTTCACAAATAAAAAAAATTTTTTAGATTTTAAGTCTGTAACAAATGGACTTTTAATTCAAGAAAAAGATCAATTATCAATTGATGTTAAAAAATGGAAAATTGTTACAAAAAGAATTCCTACCGAAGAAGAAAAAAAAGATGCTATTTTTGCTTGGAAAATAGTCAAATTTATTAAATCAAATGGCATTGTTTATGTAAAAAATAGAGTTACTTTAGGTATAGGAGCAGGACAAACAAGTAGATTATGTTCTGTTAAAGTTGCTAATATGAAATTATTAAATCAAAACAAAAAAAAATATAATAATATAATTATGGCATCTGATGCATTTTTACCTTTTTCAGATTCAATTAAAGAAGCGAATAAATTGAATATAAAAACTGTTATACAACCAGGTGGGTCTATTAGAGATCAAGAGGTAAAAAAAGAAGCTGATAAGTGTCACATGACCATGATTTTTACTAATTTTCGTCATTTTAAACACTAAAAAATAACTAAAATTAATATACTTTTACCTTTAAAAACAAGAACTTGGATTGAAACGAGAAAGGCTTTAAAGAACATGGTACTTGCTGCTGAAAATATGCGGTTGGATACATTGTAATTTTGTATAGAAAAATGGTCAAAAAGAAGGCGCTTTTTTTATAAAAAAAGCGCCTTCTTTTTGACCATTTTTCTATACAAAATTACAATGTATCCAACCGCATATTTTCAGCAGCAAGTACCATGTTCTTTAAAGCCTTTCTCGTTTCAATCCAAGTTCTTGTTTTTAAACCACAATCAGGATTAACCCATAAATTTTCTTTTGAAATATAAGTTAATGCTTTTGTTAATAAATTTTTTATATCTTCAATTTTTGGTACATTAGGTGAATGAATATCATATACCCCAGGACCAATACCATTCGGATACTTAAAATTTTTAAAAAATTCTAATAATTGCATATCGGAACGAGATGTTTCAATCGTAATAACATCAGCATCTAAATGTACAATAGCATCCATAATATCTTCAAATTCACAATAACACATATGAGTATGAATTTGAGTAGTATTCTTTACACCAAAACATGTTAATTTAAAAGCTTTGACAGCCCAAGATAAATATTTCTTCCAATCTTGTTTTCTTAACGGTAAACCTTCCCTTAATGCCGGTTCATCTATTTGAATAATTTTAATACCCGCTGATTCTAGATCTAACACTTCATCTTGTAAAGCTAAAGCAATTTGTTTAGCTATTGTTTCTTTTGAAACATCTTCTCTAGGAAAAGACCAACATAAAATAGTTATTGGACCTGTTAACATTCCTTTAACTAGTTTATTAGTTAAAGATTGAGCATATTTAGACCATTTAACAGTAATGGGTTTGGTTCGATAGATATCTCCTATAATTATAGGAGGTTTAACACAACGAGAACCATAACTTTGCACCCAACCATAATCAGTAAAAGCAAATCCGTTTAAATTTTCCCCAAAATATTCCACCATATCATTTCGTTCAACTTCTCCATGAACTAATACATCAATTCCTAATGATTCTTGTTCTAAAATTACTTTTTTTATATTATTTTTAATATGTTCATTATAATCTTCAATTGTAACCAATCCATTTTTAAAATCTCTTCTTACTTTTCTAATATCTTCTGTCTGAGGAAAAGAACCTATAGTTGTAGTAGGAAAGATTGGTAGTTTTAAAGCTTTTTTTTGTTCTAAATAACGAGCTGCATAAGCACTTTTTCTATCTAAACTTTGAGAATTAAGGTTTTCTAACCTATGTTGAACATCTTTATTATGAACAAATTTAGAAATATTTCTAGTATGAAGTAATTCACTCCATTCTTTAATTCCAGTTATATCTTTATTATTTAAAGATTTTGTAAGCATAGACAATTCAAAACATTTTTGCAAAGCAAAAGCAAACCAATTTTTTATTTCTTGACTTAAATTTTTTTCAAGGTTTAAATCAATAGGAGAGTGCAATAATGAACAAGACGAGCCAATCCAAATATTTTTTCTTTTACTTACTATTTGAATAATTTTTTCAAACCAGTAAAGTAAATCTGTTTTCCAAATATTTCTTCCATTTACCACCCCTAAAGATAATAGCCAATCTTCAGGTAACTTTTTATTTAAAGCCAACAAATCATAACTACCAGAAAACAAATCGATGTGTAATCCAGCAATAGGTAATTGTACTATTAAATCTAAATTAAGACTAACATCTTCAAAATAAGTTGTTAACAACAAATTTTTATGATGACCTAAAAATCGATAAGCAAATTTAAAACCTTCCTTCCATTTGTTAGATAATTCTAATCCTAAAATTGGCTCATCTATCTGAACCCAAGAAATTCCTCTATCAGATAATTCTTTTAAAATATGTTTATAAATTGGTAAAATTTTATGTAATAAGTCAATTCGATTAAAATAATCTCCTTTAATTTTCCCTAACCATAAATATGTTAAAGGTCCTAATAAAATTGGTTTAATTTTATATCCTAATGATAGAGCCTCATCAACTTCTTCTAACAATTGATTCCAAGAATAAGAAAATTCTTGATTTTTATGAAATTCAGGAACTATATAATGATAATTAGTATTAAACCATTTTGTCATTTCAGAGGCAGAAACAGGCTTTCCTTTTGGAGCTGAACCACGAGCAATACGAAACATTGTATCTATATCTATAGAAGAATCGGAATTTTTATGTCGATCAGGTATATTTCCCAAAAACATGCTTGTTGTCAACACATGATCATACCAAGAAAAATCTCCTACAGGTAAAAAATCAATTCCATATTTTTTTTGCTGTTTCCAATTTTCTTTTCGTAACTTTTTTCCTACAAATAATAATTCTTTTTTTGTTATCTTACCAGACCAATATTCTTCTTGAGCTTTTTTTAACTCTCTCTTTGATCCAATTCTTGGAAATCCAAGTATATGATTAAATACTGTCATAAAGTAAACCTTATTAAAAATTTTAAAAAAACATTACTTCTATAAAAATTTTATTTATATATGAATATATTTAAAATAAAATATTTATATACATATTAATTTAAAATGGGTTATTTGAAATTTTATTAGATAATTTAAGATTAAATCTTAAAAAAATTAACTAAAAAATTAGCCACTCCATCATCAAAATTGTTTTTAACACATTTTAAATGAGGTAAAGATTTTTTTAAATCTTCATCTGCATTATTCATTATATAAGCTTTTCCAGAAATATCTAACATTTCTTGATCATTTAAAGAATTTCCAAAAGAAATACATTTTTTTAAGCGAAATTTTAAATAATTTGATAAAAATTTTAAAGCAAAACCTTTAGATATTTTATTAGGCATAATTTCTAAGCAAAGAGGAGAAGAGTAAGTTATACTTACTTCATTTTTAAAATTATTTAAAATTTCTTTTTCTAAAATTTTTATTTTTTTTATATCTATAGAAGTAAAATATATTTTACTTACTTTAGAAAAAAAAAATTTTCTATTTTTAATATCTAAAAAAGTAGAAATTTTATTTATATTAACTTGATTATTCTTGATAAGTATTCCATTAACATACCATTGATTATTTTTATACACATGAGTATAGATATCTTTATCAAAAATTCTTATTTTTTGTAACCTTATGCAAACATCTGATGATAAATCACAACTAAAAATTAAATTACCCGAAAAATCATAAATTTTTGAACCATTAGAAGTAATTGAAAAAAAATTAATTCCCAATTCTTTTTGAAACTTCAATACATCAATATAGTGCCTCCCGGTAGCTATTATAAAACGTATACCCATTTTACTTAATTTTCTTATTACCAACTTAGTAAAGTTAGAAAGTTGAAAATTATTGTTCAATAACGTACCATCTAAATCTGAAACAACTATATATTCCATATAATAAAATCTCAAAAAAAATAATTAAAATAATAAACTTTTGTTAAAAATAAATTAACTTTAAACTGAAAAAAAATTTATGATTCTATAGCAATTCTTAATTTTTTCATTGCGTTTTTTTCTAATTGTCGAACTCTTTCTGCTGAAATTCCATAATTATTTGCTATTTCTTGTAAAGTAATCTTACTATGTTCATTTAACCATCTAAGATTGATAATATGTCTACTTCTTTTATCTAATTTTAATAAAGCATTAGTTAATTTTTTCGTAACATGTTTTTTCCAATTTTCTTGCTCGACAAAATTCGCAAAATTAGAGAATTGATCTTTTAAATAAGGTTTCACATTAAAAAATTTTCCTTCTCCAAGAAAATCATCTTCTGATGAAACATTAAAGGCTACATCTTGTGCTGACATTCTTGATTCCATTTCTCTTACATCTGAAATGCTTACTCCAAGTTCTTTTGCAACTATTTCAATTTCTTGATTATTAAACCATCCTAATCGTTGTTTATTTTTTCTAAGATTAAAAAACAATTTTCTTTGTGATTTAGTAGTCGCTACTTTTACAATTCTCCAATTTCTTAAAACATATTCATGTATTTCCGATTTAATCCAATGAACAGCAAAAGAAACAAGACGTACATTTAAACTTGGATTAAACCTACGAACAGATTTCATTAATCCTATATTTCCTTCTTGAATCAAATCAGCTTGTAACAAACCGTAACCTGAATAATTTCTTGAAATATGAATAACAAATCTTAAATGTGATAGAATTAACGTTCTAGCCGCTTCTAGATCTCCATGATAATATAATTTTTCAGAAAGAAATTTTTCTTCTTTACTTGACAACATAGGCCAAGAATTCACTTTTCTAATATAAGCATCTAAATTTCCTAAAGGAGATATAGATAGAATTTGAACCTTATTTATCATGTAAATCCAGATATAATTTTTGTATTGATACAATATTAAATTACTTAAGATAACTACATACTACTGTAATTATTTAAAAAAATCAAAGACTAAAATTTTTTTAAATATTTTTAAAAAACTAAAAAATTTCTTTAACAAATTCTGTACTTTTAAAACAAGATAAATCTGTTATTTTTTCCCCTGTACCTACATATTGAACAGGAATTTTAAAAGTATTTGCTAAATTAAAAATAATTCCTCCTTTAGAAGTTCCGTCTAATTTTGTCAAAATAATACCATTTAATCCTAAATACTTATTAAAAGATTCTACTTGCTTTATACTATTTTGACCAATCGAAGCATCCAGTACTATTATTGTTTGATCAATAATAATATTCTCTATTTTTTTTATTACTCGTTTAATTTTTTTTAATTCTTCCATTAATGGAATTTTATTATGCAATCTTCCCGCTGTATCGATAATTAAAATATCTATTTTATTTTTTTTGGCTAAATGAACAGCATTAAAAACTACTGAAGCTGGATCAGCTCCTATTTTCTCAAAAATTATGGGTATAGAATACTTATTACCTATAATTTGTAATTGTTCTATTCCTGCTGCTCTAAAAGTATCTGCTGCTACTATATTAACTGATTTCCCTATATTTTTATAAAAATATGCTAATTTTCCAACAGTAGTAGTTTTCCCTACTCCATTAACTCCTACTATTAATATAATAAAAAGCTTTTTTACATTTATATTTACTGGTTTTTTTACTTTAGTTAAAATTTTTAACATGTATTCTTTTAATAAACTATATAAATATTCATTATTATTTTGATTAAAAGAATTTATCTTTTTTTTTATTTTATTTATAATTTCATTAGTGGTTTCACTACCTACATCAGCTAATAACAATTGTTCCTCTAATTCTTCTAAATAAAAAATATTTTTTTTTGAAAAGAAAATATTTTTTATTCCATCTTGAAACTTTATTTTTGTTTTCGTTAAACAATTTTTAAATATTTTTAAAATAGAACGATCTGATTTTTTTTTATTAATATTAATTAAATTATCTTTATCTTTAATTTTTAAAGAAAAACAAGTTTTTTTCTTTTTTTTCTTAAAATCTTTTACAACACTTGTATTATCATTATTTACTTTTTTCTTAAACCAGGAAAAAAAGCTATTTCTTTTTTTATTTAACATAAATTAACCAATCAAAAAATATAAAATATTTTTTTATTATAAAAAATATTTTGATTTATAACATATAAATATTATCATATATTAATAACTTTAATTATATAAAAATAAATAAATTATATATTTTATGAAGAAAAAATCTTATAAAAAAAAAAGAATTAGAATTATTGGAGGTTTTTTAAAAAAAAAACTCTTACAAGTTAAAGAAACTTTAAACAATAGACCAACAACTAATAAAAAAAGAGAGACTTTATTCGAATGGTTACGAGACAGCATTAAAAATTCTAATTGTCTTGATTGTTTTGCAGGAACCGGTGCATTAGGAATAGAAGCTATATCTAGAGGAGCAAATAAAGTTTTATTATTAGAAAATAATAAAATGATCATTTCTTATATTTATAAAAATATATTCAATATACCAAATATATCAGCAATTAAAATTGATGCTTTAAAATGGTTAAAAAAAAAAGGAATTCCTTATGATATAATATTCTTAGATCCTCCTTTTAAATCAAATTTATTACAAAAAGCAATTTCTTTATTAGAAAAAAATAATTGGATAAAACCTAGTTCTATTGTTTATATAGAAAAATCAAAAAAATATAATCTTGTAAACATCCCAAAAAGTTGGATATTAAAAAAAAATACAAAAAATAAAAATAACGAATATTTTCTTTATATAAAAAAAAAGATATAAATCTTTAATTAAAAATTAATTTAAGTAAAGTTTTATTTTTATTAAATACACTTATTAATTTTTTAAAAAAAATGGTAAAATATAATAATTTTAAAAAAAATCATCTTTAAAAATATTAAATATTAAAAAAATTAGTAATATATACAACCTAATTTTTAAAAAATTATATATTAAATACTTTAAATATTTTTTTAAACAAATCATTGAGATTTTTATGAAAAACTATACTAATATTTTTAAAAGAATAAAAAAATTAATTCCTAATCATATTCAACCAAAATTTAAAAATGAAATGGATTTACTTAATTGGAATCAAGCACAAGGAAAAATAGATTCTGAATCAATTATTAGAAAAAATAAAGCGATGAAAATGCAAAAAATACTTGGAAGATCAGGAATAAAAGAACTATATATAAATTGTTCTTTTGAAAATTATAAAATTGAACATGAAGGACATTTAAAAGTTGTCAAAGCAACAAGAAAATATGCTGAAGAATTTCACTCTAGTATAGCTAGCTTTATTTTCTCAGGAAGACCAGGAACAGGAAAAAACCACCTTGCTTCAGCAATCGGAAATTATTTAATTTTAAATGGAAAAAGTGTACTCATTGTAACTGTAGCAGATCTAATGTCAAATATAAAAAGTACATTTAATGGAAATACTACAATGACAGAAGAACGCTTATTAAATGAATTAAGCAGTGTAGATCTATTAATGATAGATGAAATAGGAATGCAAACAGAATCCAGATATGAAAAAGTAATTATCAATCAAATCGTCGATAGAAGATCTTCTTCTAAAAAATCTACTGGTATGTTATCGAATTTAGATCATAGAGGAATGAAATTATTATTAGGAGAAAGAGTAATTGATCGAATGAAATTAGGAAAAAGTTTATGGTTAACTTTTGAATGGAACAGTTATAGAAAACATGTTCAAGGTAATGAATATTGATTCTCAGTTATAAAACCTATCTAACTCTCCCCACATACTCTCCTGACCTAGTATCAACTTTGATTGTTTCACCCTCTTTAATAAAAAGAGGAACTCTAATAATAGCTCCAGTAATTAATTTAGCTTTTTTCGTAGCTGTACTTACACTATCTCCTTTCAAACCAGGATTTGTTTCCATTACTTTTAATTCTACAAAATTACTTAAAGTTATTGAAATTACTTCATTATTCCATAATGTTGCCAAACAACTAGCTTGCTCAACCAACCATTTTATGGACTCTCCTAATACCTTTTTTGTTGCAAAAACCTCTTCAAATGTTTTTTTATTTATAAAAAACCAAAATTTTCTATTATTATATAAATAAGAAACAGTTATTTCTGTAACATCTGCACTTTTTAATGTATCTGTGGCTTTAAAAGTTTTATCTATTAATTTTCCTGTTAATAATCGTCTTAACTTTACTCTAACAAAAGATTGCCCTTTTCCAGGTTTAACAAATTGGCTACTTTCTATAATGTATGGTTCTTTATCAAAAATAATTTTTAATCCAGATCTAAAATAGTTACTATTATATGTAGTCATATTTTCCTTTTTAAAAAATAGTTAAAAAAAATGAAGAATATAAAAAAAGAATTATGGATTAATGAACTTTCTCAAGTCATTACTTCTTCAAAAAAATTATTTAATTTATTAAATATCAAAAATCATACTGATTTTCAAAAAGAAAATAAAATATGGAAATTATTTCCATTACGAGTCCCCATAAAATTCGCTAAAAGAATGAAAAAAAACGATTTAAAAGATCCTTTATTATTACAAGTTTTAATTAAAAAACAAGAAATTTTTAGTTCTCCAGGATTCAATAAAGATCCTATAGAAGAAAAAAAAAATATTATAGTTCCTGGTTTAATTAAAAAATACACTGATCGAGTTTTATTATTAGTAAAAACTAATTGTGCAATTAATTGTAGATATTGTTTTAGAAAATTTTTTCCGTATGAAAGTAATTCAGGAAATAAAAAAAATTGGACTCTTTCTTTAGAATACATAAAAAAAAATAAAAATTTAAAAGAAATAATTTTATCTGGTGGAGATCCTTTAATGGCTAAAGATGAAGAAATAAATTGGTTATTAAAAAAAATTCAAAAAATAAAACATATCAAAAGAATTAGAATTCATACTAGATTACCAATAGTAATACCTTCTAGAATTACAAATAGACTATGTTCAATTTTACAATCAATAAAAATTAAAGTTTTATTTGTAACACATATAAATCATGCTCAAGAAATAGATAATGAAGTTAAAGAAAGCATGAAGTTATTAAAAAAAACAGGGGTTTTCTTGCTAAATCAAACGGTTCTACTTCGAGGGATAAATGATAATACAACCTCCCTATTAAAATTAAGCAATAAATTATTTGATGCTAATATCATTCCTTATTATTTACACATGCTAGATCCTGTTTATGGAACTAATCACTTTTATGTTACTACATCAAAAGCAAAATTTATTATAAAAAACTTAATGAAAAAAATTTCTGGGTTTTTAGTCCCAAAATTAGTTTTAGAACAACCTAATAAATATAGTAAAATTCCAATTGATATAAATTATTAAAAAAACTCTCCCTAAATATATAATATTTAGGGAGAAAAGAATTAATTATTAAAAAAAATTACATCATTCCGCCCATTCCGCCCATTCCACCTGCTGGTGCACCGCCACCTATATCAGATTTTTCTTCTTTTGGTAAATCAGTTACCATACATTCTGTAGTAATCATTAAACCAGCTACTGAAGAAGCATATTGTAATGCTGAACGAGTTACTTTTGTTGGATCTAATATTCCAAACTGGATCATATCCCCGTATTCATCTGTTGCTGCATTATATCCATAATTTCCTTTTCCATCTTTAACATTATTAGTAACAACAGATGGTTCCTCTCCTGAATTAGAAACTATTTGACGTAATGGAGCTTCCATAGCTCTTAATGCTACTCTAATTCCTACATTTTGATCTTCATTTTGACCTAACATACCAGAAATTTTTTCTGCTACTCTTACTAAAGCTACGCCTCCTCCTGCAACAACTCCTTCTTCTACTGCTGCGCGAGTAGCATGTAAAGCATCTTCTACACGTGCTTTTTTCTCTTTCATTTCAACTTCTGTTGCTGCACCTACTTTTAATACTGCAACACCACCAGATAATTTAGCTAGTCTTTCATTTAATTTTTCTTTGTCATAATCAGAAGTAGCTTCAAAGATTTCTTGTCTAATTTGATTAATTCTATTTTTAATTGATTCTTTATTTCCGACACCACCAATAATTGTGGTCGTATCTTTACTTATAACTACTCTTTTTGCTTGTCCTAAATCTTCTAAACTTGATTTTTCTAAATCCATTGCTAATTCTTCAGAAATAACAGTTCCACCTGTTAATACAGCAATGTCTTGTAACATTGATTTTTTTCGATCCCCAAAACCTGGAGCTTTTACTGCTGCAATTTTAACAATTCCTCTCATAGAATTTACTACCAATGTAGCCAATGCTTCTCCTTCTAAATCCTCTGAAATAATTAACATTGGTTTTCCTGATTTAGCTACTGCTTCTAATAGAGGTAATAATTCTCTGATATTAGATATTTTCTTATCTGCCATTAAAATATATGGATTATCTAATTCAACGATTCCTGTTTCAGATTTATTAATAAAATAAGGAGATAAATAACCTCTATCAAACTGCATTCCTTTTACAACTTCTAGTTCATCTTGTAATCCTGTTCCTTCTTCAACAGTAATTACTCCATCATTTCCTACTTTTTCCATAGCATCTGAAATTAATGAACCAACTTTTTCGTCAGCATTAGCAGAAATAGTTCCTACCTGAGTAATTGCTTTAGCATCAGAACAAGGAACTGACATTTTTTTTAATTCATCTACTGCACTAATTACTGCTTTGTCTATTCCTCTTTTTAAATCCATAGGATTCATTCCTGCAGCAACAGCTTTTAAACCTTCATTAACTATTGCTTGAGCTAGTAAAGTTGCTGTTGTTGTCCCATCTCCCGCAGCATCATTAGCTTTAGATGCTACTTCTTTTACCATCTGAGCACCCATATTTTCAAACTTATCTTCTAATTCAATTTCTCGAGCTACAGAAACACCATCTTTAGTAATACTCGGTGCTCCAAAAGATTTATCTAGTACTACATTTCTACCTTTTGGTCCTAAAGTTACTTTAACTGCATCTGCTAATACATTTACTCCGCGAAGCATTTTAACTCTAGCTTCATTACCAAATTTTACATCTTTAGCTGCCATTAGAAATTTCCCTTAAGTAAGTGTTTTATCAGTAAATATGTTGGTTAACTTTACTCTTCAACAACTGCTAAAATATCACTCTCTGTTAAAATTAATAACTCTGTATTATCAATTTTTTCAGTTTTTGCTCCATATCCTTCATTAAAAATTACTACATCTCCGACCTTTACATCTAAAGGTTTTACTTTTCCATTTTCTAACACTCTTCCATTACCTACCGCTGTAATTGTTCCTCTAGTAGATTTTCCAGCTGCAGAACCAGTTAAAACAATTCCACCTGCTGATTTTAATTCAACTTCATTTCTTTTTATTATAACACGATCATGTAATGGACGAATTTTCATTTTTTTACTTCTCCTTTAAAAATTCAAAAAAATTAATTTTTTTTTATTAAAAAATTAAATTTTTTAACAAGTTTCCTATAATTGATATAGGGATGAATAAAGAAATTTTCAAGGGGGGTATTCATTTTTATTTAATTAAAGATAAGATATTTATAAAATATTTGACATAAGTATCCAAATAATGTTTAAATACTTTATAGCCCGAATAGCTCAGTCGGTAGAGCAGGGGACTGAAAATCCCCGTGTCGGTGGTTCAATTCCGCCTTCGGGCATATATTAAAAATTATTTTCCAATACAAAATTCAGAAAAAATTTTTTTTAATACATCATCGGAAGTTATTTTTCCAGTAATTTTATTTAATGTATTTTGAATTATTTTTAAATCTTCTGCTAATAGTTCGATATTTTTTTGCTTATTCCAATTTTTTCTTGCTATAATAAACTGTTTTTTAGCAATTTTTAAAGCACTTATATGACGAAAACGTGCTAAAAATTTATCTTCTGTATTTCCATAAAAAATAATACTTTCTTTTAATATCTTTTGAATTAAGTTAATTCCAATATCCTTCTTAACAGATATTTTTATTACTAAATGTTTTTTAGAAGTAAATAATTTTTTATTTTTTTTAACAAGATCAATTTTGTTTAAAATAATTATAATATTCTTTGAATTATCTGATAAAGAAAAAATAAATTTTTCAAAATGTTTTTTTTGTATTTCTATGTTTAGATTTGCATCTATAACAAAAAATATATATTCTGCAATTTTAATTTCTTCCCATGCTTTTTGAATTCCAATTTTTTCAACTCTATCTTTAGAATCATGCAGCCCAGCTGTATCGACTATTTTAACATTTGTTCCATTTATTAATAAATTTTCATAAATTACATCTCTAGTGGTTCCAGAAATGTCAGTTACTATTGATCGATCTTCAAGAACTAAGGCATTGAATAAACTAGATTTTCCTGCGTTAGGATGACCAACAATAACTACTCGAACTGCTTCTTTTTCAGTATTGTTTTCTATCGAAAACTTATTAAATTTTGAAAAACTTAAAGATATATTTCTTAGTTGATAACTAATATTAAAATCTAAAGTAATGTTTTCTTCTTCCGAAAAATTAATTTCAGCTTCTATATGAACACATAATTTTAATATTAATTTTATTAAATCTTTAATATATCTTGAAAAAATACCTTTTAAAGAATTTAAAGATGCTTGAACAGCATGGCGAGACTGTGCGTTAATCACATCTGATATTGCTTCTGCTTGAACTAAATCAATTTTTCCATTTAAAAATGCTCTTTTTGAAAACTCTCCTGGTTCTGCTATTCTTATTCCGTCTATTGAAATAATTCTTTCAATAATAGAATTTAAGATTATTGGATTCCCATGACTATGTAATTCTAATACATCTTCTCCTGTAAATGAATTTGGTGATACAAACCATATTGCTATACCACTATCTAAAATAATGTTTTTTTTATCAAAAAAATTTACGTAATAAACATACCTTGGTTTAATTTTTTTTTTTAATACTTTTGAAATTACCTTTCTTGTGTTAATTCCTGAAACGCGTATAACTCCAATCGCGGATTTTCCTTTTGGAGTAATTTGTGAAACAATTGTATCTGTTTTTAGCATATAAAACATTCTCTCAAAAAATATTTTTTTTTTAAAAATAAAATTTATTAAAAATAATACTTATTCTTTAAGTAAGAAATTGAATTCTTATTTTTTAATCAATTATTAAAAATTAATTTTTGTTGAATTATAGTAATTAAATTACTAGAAATATAGTAAAGAACTAATCCAGAAGGAAACCATAAAAAAAAGAAAATAAATATAAAAGGCATTAGATACATTATTTTTTTTTGTATTGGATCTGAAATATCATTCAAAGATGTTTTTTGAATTAAAAACATAGATAAACCCATTAATATAGGTAAAATATAATAAGGATCGTAAGAAGACAAATCTAAAATCCATAATAAAAAAGGAGCATGCCTTAATTCTATAGAAGAGGTTAACATATAATATAAAGCTAAAAAAATTGGCATTTGCAACAATACAGGAAAACATCCTCCAAAAGGATTAATTTTTTCTTTTTGATACAACCTCATAATTTCTTGACTTAATTTCTTTTTATCATTACTAAATTTTTCCTTAATAATGTCAATTTTAGGCTGTACTTTTTTCATTCTTATCATAGATTTATATTGAGCTCTAGTTAAAGGATACATTAATAATTTAATAATTAATGTAATTAACACAATAGAAACTCCCCAATTTCCAACTAAAAAATGTAGACATCGCAATAATTGAAATAATGGTTGAGAAATAAACCATAACCAACCATAATCTACAGTTAAATCTAAATTAGGAGCGACTAATCTCATCTGATCTTGAATTTCAGGACCAATCCATAATATTGAACTAATTTTTTTATGAGTATTTGGATTAACATAAATTTTTTTAGATATATAAGCTATGTTGACTAAATTTTTCTTTGATTTAAAAGTATATATATAATCAATAATATCTTTTTCTTTAGGTATCCAAGCAGTGCTGAAATACTGTTGCACCATTGCTATCCAACCACTATTAGTTTTTAATTTAAGTTGTTTATTACTTACAATATCTTCAAATTTATATTTTTTAAACTTATTTTGAATAGAAGAATAAGCCGTTCCCCTAAAAGTATGAAGCATTAAATTTTGCTTATATTTATTTTGCTGAGTTTTTGGAATATTTGCATTTTGCTGTAATTCATTAAGTAATTGCATTTCTATTCTTTTTTTACTTAAATTCAATATATCATAATCCATATAAACATCGTATTTTCCTTTCTTAAAAACAAACGTTTTTTTATATAAAATGTTTTTTTTTGAAAGAAACCATATTGGAACTCTTAACTCCGTTTTATCTTTTTCTAATTCAAATGTTCTTTTATTCGATTGATATATAGGTCGTTCGTTAACACTAAAGTTATCTATTCCATCTTTACCTATTAAACCACTTTTAGCATGATATAAAAATGATGGTTTAGTATATAATAATTGAAAAGATTCTCTTGAATGTAAATCTTTTTTATAATTATTTAAATTTGCTTGAACTATATCTCCTCCTCTCATATTTACTTTTAAAGATAAAACATCTGTTTTAATTCTAATACTATTAGAAATTTCATCTTTATAATTAATAAAATTAGATACATGCATTTTCTCTTTACTTACTTCTGGTTGAATGAAAGTTTCTTTTTTATATTCCTTCCAAAGAAAAAATGATAAAATAAAAAATAGAAAAATAAAAAAGTTACGTTGTAGATCCATGATGTTTTTTTACTTCCTTATTATAAATTGGAACACTATCAAAACCACCAGTATGTAAAGGATGACATTTACAAATTCTTTTTGTGATCAAAAAAATAGATCTAAATAATCCGAATCGATATATTGAAATTTTAGCATATTCTGAACACGTTGGATAAAATCTACATGATGGATAAATCAAATAACTAATAAAATATTGATAAATATATATTAAATATATTGAAATTCGAGAGACTATTGATAATGACGATACCATAAATTCCTTAAAATTTTATTTAATAAATTATTTTTAAAAAACATAACTTCTTTTTTTACTATAACAACAAAATCCATTTTTACTAATTTATATTGCGATAAACGAAATGTTTCTCTAATTAATCTTTTAATTCTAATTCTTTCATGAGATAGTTTTATTTGTTTCCGTGCTATACTAATTCCTAATCTAGGGACTTCTGAAAAATTTGAACAACTAAATATTATTATTTTCGAATTTTCAACTTTATGAAAAGGTTTACGAAAAACATTTTCAAATTCAAAAGAATTTAATAATTTCATTTTTTTTTTAAATAAATATTTAATCACTTTTTTTTTATGACCTAGAAGATATAGTTAAACGAACTCTTAATTTAGAACGTCTACGTGATAAAATATGACGACCATTTTTTGTGCTCATTCTAAAACGAAAACCATGAGAACGATTACGTTTAAGAATAGATGGTTGGAATGTTCTTTTCATTATTAATCCTTACTTGTTAAAATTATAGATATAAACATATATTATATGCTGATTAAAGTATTTCATACTAAAGAATAATAATTATAAAATACAGAGTCAATTATCTTTTTATAAATTTTAAATTAATTAATTTTAGCAAAAAAAATATTTTTTTAACATAAAAAAATAATTTACTTATCTAAAAATACATATTCTTCTTTTTTTTAAAAATAAATATAAAAAAATCTTTACAAAAAAAATTTTATTAATAAAAATTTTTTTATAAATGTTTTACAATTTTAAATATCTTTTTATTGTATCTTACATGCGAGAAGTTTACCTTATGTGCCTTTTACTTTGGAAAAAATGTCTTATTCAATTACAGGAAGAATTATCTCCTACAGAATTTAGTATGTGGATACGACCTTTAAAAGCAAAATTAAAAAATAATATATTAGAACTGCATGCTCCTAACCGATTTGTACTAGACTGGGTAAAAGATAAATATTTAAAAATTTTGCATCAGTTATTAAATAATCTTTGTAAAAATAATTCTCCTATATTAAATTTTAAAATAACTAAAAAAAACGTTACCATAAAATTAAAAAAAAAAAATAAATAATAAAGAAAATTTTTTTATTCGTAAAAAATGGGATATTTATTCTTCTTTTTATTCATTTTCTAAAACATGTAAAATTAATAGTAAATATAGTTTTAAAAATTTTATAGAAGGTAAATCCAATCAATTAGCAAGAGCTGCAGCTTTTCAAATTGCTAAAAATCCAGGTAAGTCATATAATCCCCTCTTTTTATATGGAAAAACAGGATTAGGTAAAACACATCTTTTACATGCTGTAGGAAATAGCATTCTGAGTAATTCTTATAATGCAAAAGTAATTTATATGAACTCAGAATCTTTTGTTCAAAATATGGTGAAAGCATTAAAAAACAATGAAATTGAAAAGTTTAAAACATATTATCGTTCTGTAAATACATTATTAATTGACGATATACAATTTTTTGCAAATAAAGAACGATCACAAGAAGAACTTTTTCATACTTTTAATGCTCTTTTTGATAAAAACCAACAGATAATATTAACTTCTGATCGTTACCCTAAGAAAATTATAGGAGTAGAAGATCGACTAAAATCAAGGTTTAGCTGGGGATTAACAATTTCTATTGAACCACCAGAATTAGAAACAAGAGTAGCCATCCTTATGCAAAAAGCAGAAGAAAAAAATGTTTATTTACCAAATGAAGTAGCTTTTTTTATAGCTAAAAAATTAAAATCTAATATTCGAGAACTGGAAGGCGCTTTAAATACCATCATTGCTAATGCAAAATTTAGCAGTAAAATGATTACAATTGACTTTGCAAAAGATGCTTTACGCCATATTTTTGAATTACAAAAAAAAATTATAACTATTGAAAAAATTCAAAAAACAGTTGCTAAATATTATAAGATAAAAATATCTGATATTTTATCTCGAAAACGTTCTCGGTCTATTACCAGACCTAGACAAATGGCAATGATGATTGCCAAAAAATTAACAAATCATAGTCTACCAGAAATTGGTGAAGCATTTGGAGGAAGAGATCATACTACTGTATTACATGCTTGTAAAAAAATATATCAACTTCAAAAACATACGTATTCTATAAAAGAAGACTTTTCTAACTTAATTAAACTATTATCTTCATAATAATTATGAAATTTTCTATATATCAAAATTTTTTAATAAAACCAATACAAAAAATTAATGGAATATTAATTAAAAATTTATCTTTTCCAATTATTTCAAATGTTTTATTAAAAATTAACAAAGAAAATATTCTTTTGTTAACTGCAACTAATTTAGAAATTGAAATTACAATTAAAATTAAAGAGATTAAAGTTTTTGAAAAGGGAGAGATTCTTGTTTCAGGAAGAAAACTATTAAATATTTGCAGAAAACTTCCTAAAAAAACATTATTAAATATTACTCTATTAAAAAAGAAATTATTTATCAATACTGAAAATTGTTCTTTTATGTTATCAACTTCATCAGTAGAAAATTTCCCCAAAATTTTGAATTTTACATGTATATCAAAAATTTCAATTTCTAAAAAATTATTTAAAAAAATGTTACTTTATACTTATTTTAGTATGGGAAATCAAGATATTAGATACTATTTAAATGGAGTGTTATTTAAAATTAATAAAAATAAATGCAAAGTAATAGCTACAGATGGATATCGTATGGCTATCGCTTCAAGTGTAATTATAGAAGAAATTCCAAAATCTGTAAAATTTTCAAAAATTATTCCTCGAAAAGGAATAATAGAATTAATACATTTAATAGATAATCTAGATTCAAAACTAATAATTTTTATTGGAAAAAAAAATGTTTTAATAAAACTAGAAGAAATAACATTCATAACTAAAATAATTGAAGGAAGTTTTCCAAGTTACAAAAACATATTGCTTACAAAAAATAATACTTCAGTTAATGTTAATACAATTGAATTAAAAGAAGCTCTTTCTAGAGTTTCAATATTGTCTCACGAAAGACTTTCTAGTGTAACTTTTTACATTTCATATAAAAAGATAAAGTTAATAACTACTAATCAAAAAGATGAATTAGCAAAAGCTATAATAAATACTGACTATCAACAAGAAGACATAAAAATATCTATTAATATTAATTTTTTAATAGACATCTTAAATGTTATAGAAAAGAAATATATTTCTCTTTTATTTTCTAATCCAATTACTAGTGTTCAAATTAAAGAAAAAGATGAGTTCTCTATTCACTATATAATTATGCCATTACGTCTATAATATTTATATTTAAAAAAATAAAACTTATATTATTTAAAATACTTAATTAAATTAATTTATATTTTTATTAAAAAATTTTTATACTAATTCAATTTATCAGGAAAATTAATGAAAAATAATTATGATTCATCAAATATTAAAATTTTAAAAGGATTAGATGCTGTAAAAAAAAGACCTGGTATGTACATAGGAAATACAGATGATGGGACAGGACTGCACCATATGGTATTCGAAGCAGTTGATAATTCAATTGACGAAGCTTTAGCTGGTTACTGTAAAAAAATTATTGTTACTATTCATTTAGATAACTCAGTTTCAATTAAAGACGATGGAAGAGGTATACCCATAGATATTCACCCTGAAGAAAAAATCTCAGCAGCAGAAGTAATCATGACCATGTTACATGCTGGAGGAAAATTTGATAACTATTCTTATAAAATTTCTGGAGGATTACATGGAGTAGGGATATCTGTTGTAAACGCATTATCTGAAAAATTAGAACTAACTATTTACAGAAATAAAAAAATTTATAAACAAATTTATTGTAATGGTATACCTAAAAATAAACTAACTTCTATTGGAAAAACTAAAGATACTGGAACTTATATTAGATTTTGGCCTAGTCATAAAATATTTAGCAATATCACCGAATTTAAATATGAAATTTTATCTAAAAGACTAAAGGAGCTTTCTTTTTTAAATTCAGGAATTACTATTTTTTTAAATGATAATAGAAATTCTATAAAAGATTTATATCAATATAAAGGAGGTATTAAAGCTTTTATTAAACTATTGAATTTATCTAAAAAACCAATACATCCAAAAATATTTTATTTTTCTGCAAAAAAAGAAAAAATTATTGTAGAAGTCGCTTTACAATGGAATAATGGAATTAAAGAAAATATATATTGTTTTACTAATAATATTCCTCAACAGGAAGGTGGAACTCATTTAGCTGGATTTCGCGCAGCAATTACTAGAACATTGAATTCATATATAGACAAAGAAGGATATGGAAAAAAAAATAAAGTTAACACTACTGGAGAAGATGCTAGAGAAGGATTAATGGCTATTATTTCTATAAAAGTTCCAGATCCAAAATTTTCTTCTCAGACAAAAAATAAATTAGTTTCTTCAGAAGTAAAATCTGTTGTTGAATCATTAATGAATGAATATTTAATAGAATATTTATTGGAAAATCCAATTGATGCAAAATCAATAGTAAATAAAATTATAGACGCAGCTAGAGCAAGAAATGCCGCAAAACGAGCAAGAGAAATGACTCGAAGAAAAGGAGCTTTAGAAATTGCTGACTTACCTGGAAAATTAGCTGATTGCCAAGAAAGAGATCCTGCTTTATCAGAAATTTACTTAGTAGAAGGAGATTCTGCAGGAGGATCTGCTAAACAAGGTAGAAATCGAAGAAATCAAGCTATTTTACCTTTGAAAGGAAAAATATTAAATGTTGAAAAAGCAAGATTTGATAAAATGCTTTCTTCTCAGGAAATAGCAACTCTAATTACCGCTTTAGGTTGTGGAATAGGAAAAAACGAATACAATCCTGATAAATTAAGATATCATAGTATTATTATAATGACAGATGCTGATGTAGATGGTTCTCACATTCGAACTTTATTACTAACCTTTTTTTTTCGTCAAATGCCAGAATTAATTACTCGAGGACATTTATATATTGCTCAACCTCCTTTATATAGAATTAAACAAGGGAAAAAAGAATCTTATTTAAAAGATGAAAAAGAAATGAAAGATTACCAAATACAAACAACTTTAAAAGGAATGGAACTATTCTCTAAAGAAAAAATAAAAAATAATGAAAAAATTGTTTCAGTTTATAAAAAAAATTTATTGGGTTCTAAGACCTTAAAAAAAATAGTATTTTTATATTATAAAGCAAAAAAATCGATTAAAAATATTGAAAATGATTATCCTGAAAATTTTTTAAACGAATTAATTTACCATCCTATTCTATCTGATTTTAAAAACAAGAAAAATATCAAAAATTGGACATTACATTTAACAAAGGAATTAAATAAAAAATTTAAAGAAACTTATTCTTTATTAAACATTAATGTTAAATCAAAAATAGAAAATTTTTTTTTATTACTAAAATGTGATTCAAAAGAAAAGTCTTTTAATTTTAAAATTAAAGAAGATTTTTTTAAAAGCTACAATTATCAAAATATTAGCAACTTAGGAAAAATTTTTAGCTTATTAATTATAAAAAAAGGATATATTTTAAAAGAAAAAGAAAAATATTTTTTTTCAGAATTTGAAAAAAACTGGGAGATCTTACTTAAAAAAAATAAAAGTCGAATGTTCATACAACGATATAAAGGATTAGGAGAGATGAATGCAGAACAATTGTGGAACACAACGATGAATCCGAAAACTAGAAACATGTCTAAAATTTTAATAAATAATGCTACAAATGCAAATTTAATATTTAGTACTCTTATGGGTGATGCTGTAGAACCAAGAAGAGAATTTATAGAAAAAAATGCTCTATATGTAAGTCATATAGATTTTTAATATAAATTATTTATTTTAAACAACGGCAGGAAAAACCTGCCGAAATATTTTTTAATTTCTATTTTTAGGTTTTTCCATCATTTCAATTACTTTTAATTTAGCTATTTCTTCTGACAATTTTTTAATGATTTTCGATTGTTGTTCTAAAACAACGTTATTGCTAATATTTTTTTGTAACTCTTTTTTGTTTTTTAGTATATGTTGACGATCTAAATCAATCACTCTAATTACAGAGTCTGCTAAAATAGATATTTTTTTTGGTTGAATTTCTAAAATTCCTCCTGATATATATAAATTTTCTATTTTTTCCTTTATATCAGTAATCGATAATAAACCCGGCTGTATAAAAGTCAATAACTGAGCATGATTAGGATAAATACATAAATTTCCTTCTATTCCGGAAACTTTTACTTTTTTGATCAACCCAGAAAAAATTATTTTTTCAATATTCACTACTTCTAATTGACAATCCATAATAAAAATCCAAAGATTATTTTTTTAAAAAATTATTTAAATTTTTTTGATTTTTCAATTGCTTCTGAAATTGTTCCTACCATATAAAATGCCTGTTCAGGAATATGATCGCACTTTCCTTCTATTATTTGTTTAAACCCTGAAATATTTTCTTTTAAAGAAACATATTTTCCAGAAAAACCTGTAAAAATTTCAGCTACAAAAAAAGGTTGAGATAAAAATCTTTGAATCTTTCTTGCTCGTGTCACTAACAACTTATCTTTTTCTGATAATTCATCCATTCCAAGAATAGAGATTATGTCTTTTAACTCTTGATATCTTTGCAACATTTTTTGAACCGAACAAGCAACATTATAATGTTCTACGCCTACTATGGTTGGATCCAACTGTCTACTAGTTGAACTTAATGGATCAACAGCAGGATATATTCCTAAAGAAGCAATTTGTCGACTTAATGTAATTGTAGAATCTAAATGTGCAAATGTAATAGCTGGAGACGGATCTGTTAAATCATCTGCTGGAATGTAAATTGCTTGTACTGATGTAATTGAACCTTTTGTTGTTGATGTAATTCGTTCTTGTAGTTTTCCCATTTCTTCAGATAAAGTAGGTTGATATCCAACCGCTGAAGGTATTCTTCCCAATAAAGCAGAAACCTCTGTGCCAGCTAAAGTATATCTATAAATATTATCTATAAATAATAAAACGTCTTTTCCTTCATCTCTAAATTTTTCAGCTAACGTTAGTCCTGTAAAAGCAACTCTCAATCTGTTTCCTGGTGGTTCATTCATTTGTCCATAAACTAACGAAACTTTATTTAAAACTTTAGAATCTTTCATTTCATTATAAAAATCATTACCTTCTCTAGTTCTCTCACCTACACCAGTAAATACTGAATATCCTGAATGTTCTATAGCAATATTTCGAATTAATTCCATCATATTCACAGTTTTTCCAACTCCAGCTCCTCCAAATAAACCTACCTTCCCTCCTTTTGCAAAAGGACAAATTAAATCAATTACTTTAATTCCTGTTTCCAATATTTCTTTTGAACTTAACTGTTCAACATAAGAAGGTGGAGCTCTATGAATATCCCAATATTCTATTGGATCATTTTCAATATCTACTAAAGGACCTTGTTTATCTATAGGTTTACCTAAAACATTTAATATTCTTCCTAGTGTTGATTTTCCAACAGGAACTTGAATGTAATGTTTTAAATTTTTAACCAAAGTACCTCGTTTTAGTCCATCAGAATTTCCCATTGCTATGGTTCTAACTACTCCTCCTCCCAACTGCTGTTGAACCTCTAAAATCAATGTACTATTATTTTTTTTTACTTCTAAAGCGTGATAAATTTTAGGCGTTTCATTTTGCAAAAACTCCACGTCAACGATAGCACCTATAACTTGAATAATTTTTCCGATAGTCATGGTTAGATCTCTAACTTTTTTAATTTGATGAAACTGAAGAAGCTCCAGAAATAATTTCAGTTAATTCCTGTGTAATACTGCTCTGACGAACCTTATTATATAATAATTGTAGTTCTTTGATATAATCATCGCTGTTTTCTGTTGCTGTTTTCATTGCTAACATTCTAGCCGCTTGTTCACTAGCTGCATTTTCTACAATAGCTTGATACACTTGAAATTCAATGTACCTTTCTAACAATGTATTTAATAAAGTTATTGAATCAGGTTCATATAAATAATCCCATTTACTTATTTTTTGACTATTGTTTTTTTTAAAATTTAATGGTAATAATTGAGATATTGTAGGAATTTGAAACATACTATTTTTAAATAAATTAAAAGCTAAATAAAGTTTTTCTATGCCTCCTGATTTGTATTCATCTAGCATTTTTTTAATAGGCTTTATAGATTGTATATATATAGACTTTTCTTCTATATTCATAGTTTTTGAAATTATTTTTTCATTAAAAAATTTAAAAAATGAAAACGCTTTAGAACCAAAAATACAAATGTTAGAAGAAATATTTTTATTAGAATATTTTTTCATTTGAATTAAAATTTTTTTAAATAAATTAGTATTTAAACTACCGCATAAACCTCTATCAGTAGATATAATAATCCAACCAATATTTTTAACTTTTCTTTTACTAAAATATGTATGCTGATGTTCTAAAGAACTTTCTAAAACATTATTTATAATTTGAGATAACGTCTTTAAATATGGACGACTAGCATACATTTTTTCTTTAGATTTTCTCATCTTAGCAAAAGAAACCATTTGCATAGCTTGAGTAATTTTTTTTGTATTTTTAACACTTTCTATTTTATAACGTATTTCATTTTTACATGCCATGTAATAATCTCTATGAACAATAATTATTATTATTTAAAATAAATCAGTTCTTTTACATTTATAGTTTTGAATTATATCTATAAATGTACTTTTTATTTTTTCATCATAAACACCGGTTTTATTAATTTTAATTATTAGTTTAGAATGAAAACGATTAAAATAATCTAATAACGATTCTTCAAAAGAAGAAATCTTTTCTAAAGGAACATCATCTAAATAATGAAATTCCGCTGAAAAAATAATTAAAGCTTGTTCAGCAATAGAAATAGGTTTATTTTGTTTTTGTTTTAATAATTCTGTTAATTTTTGTCCATATAACAATTGACTGCGAGTAATTTCATCTAAATCTGATGAAAACTGAGAAAAAGCAGATAATTCTCTGTACTGAGCCAATGCAGTTCGTATTCCAGAAGATAGTTTTTTTATAATTTTTGTTTGAGCAGAACCACCTACTCTGGAAACAGATATTCCTGGATCAACAGCAGGTCTAATTCCATTATTAAATAAATTAGTTTCCAAGAAAATTTGTCCATCAGTAATTGATATTACATTTGTAGGAACAAATGAAGAAACATCTCCCGCTTGTGTTTCAATAATAGGCAATGCTGTTAAAGAACCAGTTTTATTTTTAACCTTTCCTAAGGTTTTTTTCTTTATAAAATTAACGTTAACACGGGCCGATCTTTCTAATAATCTTGAATGCAAATAAAATATATCTCCTGGAAATGCTTCCCTACCAGGAGGACGTTTTAACAATAAAGAAATTTGTCGGTAAGCAACTGCATGTTTCGAAAGATCATCATAAACAATTAATGCATCTTCTCCTTTATTTCTGAAATATTCACCCATTGCACATCCTGAATAAGGAGCCAAATATTGCAAAGCAGGAGCTTCTGATGCAGAAGCTACTATAACGATAGTATTTTGTAATGCATCTTGTTCTTCTAATTTTTTTACAACATTAACAATTGTTGAAAATTTTTGCCCAATAGCTACATAAATACATTTAATTCCTGAGTTTTTTTGATTAATAATTGTATCTATTGCTAATGTTGTTTTTCCAGTTTGTCTATCTCCAATAATTAATTCCCTTTGTCCACGTCCAATAGGAACCATAGTATCTATTGCCTTATATCCTGTCTGTATGGGTTCATTAACAAATTCCCTATCAATCACTCCAGGTGCATTAGTTTCTACAGGTAAAAAAGAAGAAGAAATAATTTTTCCTTTTCCATCTATTGGATCTCCTAATGCGTTAACTACTCTTCCTAAAAAATTTTTTCCTACAGGAACTTCTAAAGATTTTCCTATACTTCTAACTTTCATTCCTTCAGTAATTTCTAAATAATCTCCTAATACGACAGCACCTACGACGTCTCTTTCTAAATTTAAAGCTATAGCATATTGTTGATTAGATATTTTTATCATTTCTCCTTGCATAACATTAGAAAGTCCGTAAATTTGAATTATTCCATCGCTTACCGTAATTATCGTTCCTTCATTTTCAGTAATATTGCAAATTTTAAAATTAGCAATTCTTGTTTTAATTAATTCGCTAATTTCAGTAGAATTTAATTCCATATACTATTTTTCTCTCAAATATTAAGCACGTAAAATGCTTTTTAATTGTTTTAAATGAGTGCAGATAGAACCATCAATAATGATGTCGTTAATTTTAATTATTAAACCTCCTATAATGGACATATTTATAACCGTATTTATAATAATATTTTTAGAAAATTTTATTCTTAAAATATTTGAAATCTGACTAATATCAGAGTTGGATAATTTTTTTGAAGAAATAATGCTAACATAAAGCTTTTTTTCGTATTTATTTTTATATTTTAAAAAGAAAGAAAAAATATTTTTTAAATAAATCAAACGTTTATTAAACGCTAACAAATAAATTAATTTTTCTTCATTTTTTTTTAATTTTTTTCCATAAGCAGTAATAAACACTTTATTTATATATTTATAAGAATAATTACTTAAAAGAATTTTTTTAATTTCTTTTGATTCTGATATTTTGGAAAAAAAAAATAATTTTTTTTCCCAATAATTAATACAATTTTCTTCTATAGAAAGTTTAAAAATAGCTTTTGCATACGGACGAGAAATTGTATCCGCATTAATCATAGATTATTATTCTCCTTTCAAATTTGAAATATATTTTTTTGTAATATTATTACCTTCTGATCTATCAATAGACTGAAGGATAATTTTTTCCGCTATAGAAATAGCTAATGTAGCTACATTATTTTTTAATTCTTCAAAAATTTTTTTTCGTTTAATTTCTATTTTTAAAACGGCCATAGCAATAATTTTATTTTTTTCTATTTCTGCTTTTTTTTTGGCAAGTTCTAAAATTTTTACTTGTTCATCATATGCTTTTTTTAGTATAATCTCTGCTTTTTTTCTCGCAAAAATAATTTCCTGTTTTTCATTCTTATTCATTAAATCTAGCTTTTTTTTTGCTTCTTTTGTATAAATTAAACCATTTTCAATTTCTTTTTTTCTTTCTTCAATAACTTTAATAATTGGAGGCCATATGTATTTCATACAAAACCAAACAAAAAAAATAAATGAAATCGTTTGACCCAAAAACGTTGCATTTAGGTTCACATTACTTTCCTTTTTATATTCTATAAAACTAATATTTTAGTTATCAAATAAAATATATACTATCGAATACATGTATTTAAAAAAATATATCAACTATTTATGCTACTGAAAATAGTAAATATAAACCTATTCCAACAGCAATCATTGGAATTGCATCCACTAAACCCATAACAACAAAAAACTGTGTTCTTAATAAAGGAATTAAATCTGGCTGTCTAGCTGCTCCTTCTAGAAATTTTCCACCTAAAATTCCAATCCCTACTGCAGCCCCTATAGCTGCCAAACCCATCATTACTGCTGCAGAAAAATATAACATGTCCATATTCATATGTTCCATAATTTTTCTCCTATATATTTTATATAACATTTTTTAAAGTAAAAATTTTAATGTTTTTTAAAAGCCATTGATAAATAAACAATAGTTAAAACCATAAAAATAAAAGATTGTAATAGAATTACTAAAATATGAAAAATTGCCCAGGGAACGCTTAAAAACCATTGAAACCACCACGGAATTAATGCTGAAATTAAAATAAAAATCATTTCTCCAGCATACATATTTCCAAATAACCTTAATGCTAATGAAATAGGCTTAGAAAGTAAACTTATACTTTCTAAAATAAAATTTAACAAAAAAAATAAAGGATGCTTAAACGGTTGCATAAATAATTCTTTAGAAAAACCTAATATACCTTTATGTTTTAAACTGTAAAAGATTACAAGTAAAAATATTCCGACAGACATTGATAATGTTACATTAATATCTGCTGAAGGTACAATTCTACAATTAGGTACCCCTAAAAAAAACTTACTAATAAAAGGAAAAAAATCTATAGGGATTAAATCCATTGCATTCATTAAAAAAATCCAAATAAAAACCGTTAAAGATAACGGAGCTATTATTTTATTTTTGAAGCAATAAACATCATTTACATTTTTATTGATAAAATTAATAATAAATTCAATTAAAACTTGTAATTTCGTAGGTATGCTTTGAACATTTTTAGTTCCTTGATAAAAAACTCCTAAAAAAAATATACCTAAAAAAAATGAAAAAATTATTGTATCAATATTTATAATCCAATAGACAGAAGGAGGATTTCCTGGATCAACTATACTTAAAGTACGTATATCCATTTGTAAATGACGTAAATGATGTAAGATATAATCTTTAGGATTAACTATTTTTTCTAAATTCATCTTTAAATTTTTTCCTTTTGGGAAAATTCTTCTTTAATGTTTATGAAATATATTTCAGAAAAATAAAATTTGTATTTATATCTGTATAAAATACACATTTCTTATATATTTATATTAAAAATTATAAAAAAATTTAAAAAAAAATTATTTTATAAAACTTTTTTTTTATTTTTTTTATATATTATTCTTTTTTAGATATATCAATAAAATAGATATTGCTGCAGGTGTTATTCCGGAAATTCTAGATGCTTGACCAAGCGTCATTGGTTTATACCTATTTAACTTTTCAATTACTTCATTTGAAAGACTACAAATATTTTTGTAATTTAAATTTAATGGTAAAGACATGGTTTCATAATACAATTGATTATTAATCTCTTCTGTTTGACGTTTAATATAACCTTCATATTTAAGTTGAATTTCGATTTGTTCTGAAGCTTGCTTGTTTTTTATACCTGGAGAAAAGCATTTTAAAGAAGTTAATAACTCATAACTTATCTCTTGTCTTTTCAATAAATCTATACCTGTGCTATTTTTTCTTAACTTTTTATTTAAAATCATTTCTAAATTAGAAGACTCATTAGAGTCTAAATTAACGATAATTTTTTTTAAACGTTTTTTTTCAGAATCAATTAACAATAACTTTTCATTATATTTTTTCCAGCGAAAAGAATCGATTAATCCTAATTTTTTTCCGATTTTTGTTAATCTTACATCAGCATTATCTTCTCTTAACAGTAATCTATACTCTGCACGAGATGTAAACATTCTATAAGGTTCTACAACTCCTTTAGTACAAAGATCATCTACTAACACCCCTAAATATGCTTGATCTCTTCTAGGAAACCAACCTTTTAAATCAGAAGAATATAATGCTGCATTTAATCCTGCTAATAATCCTTGAGCAGCTGCTTCTTCATATCCAGTTGTTCCATTTATTTGCCCTGCAAAGAATAAACCATGAACTACTTTACTTTCTAAAGTAAGTTTTAAATTTCTAGGATCAAAAAAATCATATTCAACTGCATATCCGGGAACCAAAATCTTTGCATTTTCTAATCCGCATATTGAAGAAATAATTTTTTTCTGAATGGATAAAGGAAAGCTGGTAGAAATTCCATTAGGATAAATAGTAGATTTTGATAAATCCTCAGGTTCTAAAAATATTTGATGCTTAGTTCTATGAGAAAATCTAACTACTTTATCTTCAATAGATGGACAATATTGTGGTCCTATACTTTTAATCGATCCATTATACATTGGGCTTTCTGAAATATTTGATCGAATTATCGAATGTGTTTTTTCATTTGTATGTGTAATATGACAAGATATCTGCTGAGGATGTTTAATATTTTTATGAATAAAAGAAAAAAAAGGTACTGGTTTATCCCCTTTCTGAACTAATAAATTTGAAAAATTTATTGATTTTGCATCTAAACGAGGAGGTGTTCCAGTTTTTAATCTTCCATAAAAACAAGAAAATTCTTTTAATTTATCACTTAAAAATTTAGAAGAAAAAGAATTTATCCGACCACCTTCGGAACATTTTTTTCCGATAAAAATTTTTCCCCCTAAAAATGTTCCAGTAGTTAAAACAATAGATTTTCCATAAAAAATATTTTCAGTATTTACATTAACTCCAACAGCAGTTTTGTTTTTAATTAAAATATTAGTTACTTCACCTTCTATAATAAATAAATTTTTTTGATTTTGCAAAAATTTTTTAGTTTCTAATTGATATAAATTTCGATCTACTTGAGCTCTTGTAGCTCGAACTGCTGGACCTTTTCTTGAATTAAGAATTCTAAATTGTATTCCAGATTTATCTGTAATTTTTGCTATCAATCCTCCTAATGCATCTATTTCTTTAACTAAGTGCCCTTTCCCAATACCCCCAATAGCTGGGTTACAGGATAAAAATCCAATAGAATTTTTATTTTGTGTAATTAATAAAGTTTTTTTACCCATTCTAGCAGCCGCTGCAGATGCTTCAACTCCCGAATGGCCACCTCCAATAACAATAACTTCATAAGTTTTCAACAACAA